>NZ_BJCE01000032.1:0-33428 GCF_005402885.1 Sphaerospermopsis reniformis | reverse complement strand
ATACCCCTAGCGCGTTTTGGGTACATATGTATATAATTGGTAATATTTTTCATCTTTGGTAGAACCACGGTATATTTTCCATTTACCGTTCTACCATTTTTCCGTTATATATTTCGGACAGGTCTAAAGTATTTTTTGAATATTCAAGATAATCCTAGTGAAGATTGGTTTGCTCAAAATGCGTCTCCAGAAATTGTTAAAAAAGTTTTTGATTATTTATCGGAAGAAGATAAAAGTTCAGTTATAGAAGAATTAATTAACAATTTAAACTCTTAATCAACAAGATATTTGAAACAAATCATTTAAGGGTTGCCAAAAATCTTTTCAATTAATTGATGAATTTTTTGGGAATTAATACTACCATAAGGACTGTCATTGGTATAATCGTCTTCACTGAATATTAAAACCCCATTTTTACCAACACCTTCTTCATCATAAGGTAATATATCATTTTTTCTATACCAATTTTTCTTTTTTTCCCACTTATAACTATATTCAGGATTGTTTAACATTCCAAGATGTTCCCAATAATAGGTTACTCCTCCTTCTTAACTTCATCTGCAAAGGGTGGGAGTTGTCTAGGATCTCCGACTAAAATTCCACGTTTGGCTTTTGAGATAGGAACAAGAGCTTCTGTTACTGTTGCTTTTGAGGCTTCATCTATAATGCACAAATCAAAATCAACATCTTTATATTCTTTTCTAGCGATTCCAATACAAGTTGCAGTCATCCAGAATAATTTGACGAACCTCTTGTAAAGAATTTACTTGCAGAATATGTTGAGCTTTCTGTGACCAATCTTTATTGGCAAAATCAACATAACAAGTTTCTTTCTTGCGTGTATCTGGAGTTTCTTTTTGCTTCTGAGCAACTTTCAAATCTGCCAAAAGGATTTCCGCCGTATCTGGTCTATCTTCTGGATTAAAAGAAACACAGCTTTCAATAATTTCTTTTATTTCTTCTGGAACTTGAAGTTGATTAAGAGATTTAGAAATATCATCATAATCTGCTAATTCTACATCTGTTAGGCAATAAAGAACTAATACTCCGAAACTATAAACATCTCTCTTATAGTCATATATTCCCCCTGTATGTTCATTGGGTTTAGGTGTATAAGGTTCACATCTTCCAGATGCTAAAACAGTACGACTAGGTTCGAGATATTTCTTAAACTTAGATATGCCAAAGTCAGCAAGTTTAATTTTGCTATGACTACTAATGAGAATATTACTAGGTTTAATATCACGGTGAACAATTTGGCGACGGTGAGCAAAATCCAGAGCTTCTAGTATAGGTAAAGCTATATCATGCCAAAAATCATCCCAACCTTTATCTTTATAAGAATTTTCTTGTAAATACTCAGATAAATTTTTTTCCATCCACTCAAGGACAAGAAACTCATGACCGGTTTCTTCATCTTTGCCATCATCAATAAGTTTAACAATATGGTCGTGTTCTAATTCATTCAGTGATTGTTTTTCACGTTTATATGATTCAGCTAAAATTTCTTGATCTAAATTACGATTTTCAAAAAACTTAAATGCCACTTCTTCGTCAGACTCTAGATCACGCGCTTTATAAACATTAGCCATTCCTCCTTTTTTGGCATCATCTTTTAACCAGTATCTTTCGTTAATTATACGACGAGGTTTAGACTGCGATTTACTTGTGTTTTTTCGTTGCATAGATTCTCTAAATCCTTACTTAATTAATTTTTGATTCAATTTTTGATAAATAACATCTAACCACACTGGAATAACAGCCTTACCTTGATCAAGGTGTGCGATCGCTATTTTACTGTCGAATTATAATATAGAACGTGAACAATAACAATTTTACAAAGTCTAAAATTACTGCGAAATAATTATACCTTGCTATAGTTAATCATTAATCAGATCCCCGACTTCTTCAAGAAGTCGGGGATCTATCCATCTTTGATTTTAAGGTGCTAATCTGCCTTTACCCAAGCGAGATTTTTTGTACCATTCAGCTATTGCAGGAATCCATTCTTCAAAATGAGGCCACATTAATTCACATAACTTTTGAATTTCTAGTTGAGCATCTTTCTTATTTCTTAAGTCAGCAAAATGTAAGAAAGACCTGACATTAAAACTCACAACAAAATGCTGACGATAATCAAAAGGCATTTTACCTCTGATATGTTCCTCAGACATTCCTGCTTCAAAGTCAATTTTGTATTGTTTTGCAGCTTCTAAACACCATTGTAAGTCTGCTGCTCTTTTTTCTGGTGAATAATAATATTTTTTACCTTGTCTATCTGTGTAATAGCCCACAGGACGTAAGTAGAAAACATCTTCTATGTCTTTTTTACCTTCTACCACTTCAATAAACTGGTTGCCAGTATACCGAAAAGATTGCACATCAAATGATATACCTACCCTGTGTGTGCGTGCTTGCTGCATGACGCTATGAGGAAAGTAACCACAGTTAAACATTATTTGCGGATGTTCTAATGGTCCGTAATGTCCTCTTTCTCCTGCTAGGAGTTGCTTGACGATAATTTCACCACATTTGGACTCGGTAGGCCATTTGTCTCGCTGATCATATACAAACCCGTCTGTATAGTCTTGGTGCATCGCAGCATAAATGACTTGTTGGGGGTTTGGTGTTTTGGCAATAACTTCTACTCTAAATTTATCCATAACTACTCAAAATTAAGGTTTTTAATAAAGATAGCAATTAACCAGTTAGCAAGTTGATTGATGAGAAGGTAGAGAAATCAAACTCTCTGGATGATCATACATATATCCCAGATATTCAGATACTTTACAAAAATTAATTTATCTGTTACAGTTCTTAATATAGAGAAAAGTTAAGGAGATAACATAATGGCTACAAACGGTTCTATGATTGACGATCAAGGCAAAATGAATAACTTTGCAGTTGAACCTAAAGTATATGTAGACGAACAAGGCGATCGCACAGGTTTTACACCTTATGCAGAATTACTCAATGGTCGTTTAGCTATGATTGGTTTCATTTCTCTGATAGCCTTAGAAGTATTCACAGGACACGGTGTTATCGGAATTTTAAAAAGCCTGTAGAAAATAATTAAAATCTGCTTACATAACAGCTTACATAACAATTGATAAACTAGAGAGACGGGAAAATTCTCGTCTTTTTAATTTGGGAATGTGGGCAAAAAATTTATGGTATGTTGTTAGCATTAAGCAAAGGGGAATCTATGGTTTTAACTGCTTCAACAATGTTACCTCTAGGTACTAAAGCACCAGAATTTCATCTACCAGAAGTAGTATCTGGAGAAAATATTTCACTGGCTAATTTTGCAGATAAAAAAGCATTATTAGTGATGTTTATTTGTCGGCATTGTCCATTTGTGAAGCATATCCAAACAGAATTAGCCAATTTAGGAAAAGATTACTTTAATAGTAATTTGGGAATAGTTGCTATTAGTGCTAACGATGCTCAAAACTACCCAAATGATGCACCTGAATCCTTAAAAGAAATGTCCACAGAGTTGGGATTTAAATTTCCCTTTTGCTACGACGAAACCCAGGAAACAGCACAAGCTTACACAGCAGCTTGTACACCTGATTTTTTCCTATTTGATCAAGAAAGAAAATTAGTTTATCGCGGACAATTAGATGATAGCCGTCCTAGTAATAATAAACCAGTAACAGGTGCAGATTTACGCGCAGCAATTGAAGCCGTTTTAGTTGATCAAGCTGTCACCAGTGAACAAATTCCTAGTGTGGGTTGCAATATTAAATGGAAACCAGGGAACGAACCTAATTACTTTGGTTAAGGAAATTTTAATCATCTCCAGATTATTCACACATTCTGATTTCTGAACAGGTGGGAATTTCCCGCCTGACTCCTGAATTATTAACCCTAAAAATCCACAAATAATAACTAACCTATGAGGGGTGAAATTCTATTTTTCTACCATTGATTGGTTGTACTGGACGAGCATTTACTTGATATAATTTTTGGAAAGCTGCAATTTGTTCTTCAGAAATTTGAGTTGTTTCTGTTAGTACATTCCATTTGACATTTTCGCTGCATGGTGGTGTAGTTAGTGAACCGATATAACTGAAAAAATCTTTATTTTTAGGTAGTAAATTGGCAGCGTTAATCGTATAATTTTCAATGTCATTGATTTTTCCCACTGCGGGAATATGCTGCCAAATCTGATCAATTAAGGGATTAGCTGAACCTTGATTCATCATCACTCCCACAACTGCTAATTGGTTTTTAACATTGCGGTGTACCAAGTGCATTTCCAGAGCAGATGCTTTATTATTAATAGTATGTTCGCTAGGTGTATGAAAATGAAACTGGATGAGTTCATATTCCTCATCGTTAATTTTCATAGTGCTACCTGGGTTGTAATTGATTTGGACAGTATGACCATTATTAACAACTAATAAAGGTGTGGGTTGATAGTTAAACTCTATTTTAATAGGAGTTCCTTCTATTGCATGATTTATATTGATGGGAGATTGATTTTTTCCTAGTTCACAAAGCGCAAACTCAGAACTGATTTCTCCCCAATGAGTAGGATTTGCTGCACCTGCATAACTCCAGTCTGGTGTATTTTCCTCAGCTATGACTGGTGTAGGAAATACAGCCATTAATCCTATTAAAAATACTACAATTACTATAATATTTACAAACAAAAGGTTTTTTATTTTCCAGCTTAGTTTCATTCTACTAAAATCTATACCTCAACAAAATATAATTCAAAATGCAAAGGATCACAATTCAAATTTCCCAAATTCAAGAGACAAAAATTTTATTAACACCCCAACAACAACATTATTTATTGCGAGTTTTGCGATTACAAGATGGAGATAAATTTATCGCAATGGATGGTATGGGTAAATGGTGGTTAACCCATTTAAAAGGAGAAACAGGAGAGATTTTAGAATTACTGGAAGTGAAAACAGAGTTACCTGTATCTATAACTTTGATGGTAGCTTTACCAAAAGGAAATGGTTTTGATGATGTTGTCCGTTGTTGTACTGAGTTAGGTGTAACTTGTATTGTACCAGTTTTGAGCGATCGCACCCTCATCAACCCCAGTCCCCAAAAATTAGAACGTTGGCGACGCATAGCTGCTGAAGCAGCGGAACAGTCAGAGCGTGCTTTTGTCCCTACCATTTTAGAACCTGTAGCTTTTAGCACCGCTGTAAATGCAAGTGCAGCAAATCAGCGTTATAAGCGTTATATTTGTGAAGCGCGGGGAAATTATCCACATTTAACAAAAGTGCTAAATAACCTCTCTGGTGAAATTGTAGGTGAAAATATAGGTGAAAATATAGGTGAAATTGTCATTGCCACAGGACCAGAAGGAGGATGGACAGATAAGGAAATTGAAATGGCTATAAAAGCAAAATTTCAGCCTGTTTCCCTGGGTTGTCGTATTCTCCGCGCTGTCACTGCCCCAATTGTAGCATTATCCTTGATTACGGCTGCTTGTGAGGCATAAACCGCAATACTTTGTGATAATTATTCAGAAGTGAATGTAATTTGCCGAATGTGGGTATAAATGATATATCTCACGCACCAAGATAAAGATAGCGCTGTTTGTGTCTTTACTTCTAGAACACCGATTCATTAATCGTCAGGGCGAAGCATTCGGGTGATAACCTATCGCTAAAACCATTGATATTCTGTCCGAATGCTTCGCCCCTACAAGGTAAAAACAGATTACCTAGCATTACTGAATCGACGCTCTAGGCGTGAGAAATTCATTTAAGTTTATATAAAGTCATGTTGGAAGAAGTTATCGCCGCCTTTGAACGTAAAGACTATCAAACCGCCGTTACATTAATTAAATCATATTCAATTATTTAGGAGGGAAAATACTAATTGGGATGCAGCTTTTCAGTTGTACAGTGGCATTGTGTTTCTGAAAAACTGGTCAAGTAATTGATAAATCGGTAAGTTGGAGATTTTGGATTAAAGGTAGGATTTGTCTTTGTGTTTGTAGTAAGGGCTTCAGCCCTGATTTTGAGGACTAAAGTCCTCACTACGAGCAATATATTCTATATTAAACAAGTTAATTAATCCAAAATCCAAAATCCAAAATCCAAAATCCAAAATCCAAAATCCAAAATTGATTTATCCAGGTACTTTCACTTGACCTGCCATATCCAGAAAACTACTCATGTTCGCACCTGGACGACGACGACCACCAGAAGATGGAGTAATTAAATATTTAGTTGCAAAATTTGTTTCAGTTGCTACTGCGGGTTTTGCGGGTTCTGCTTTTGCTGCTTGAGCGGGTTCTGCTTTGGGGGTTGGTGCTTGAGCGGGTTCTGCTTTTACTACTGCTGCTGGTGCTACGGGTGCTGCTGCTGGTGTAGTTTCTCCAACTTCTTCTTTTAGTTCCAAGTAGTATTCATCTTTTTTGCCAAATAACCCACCGATGAAGCCAAGAATACCACCGATTAAATTTTTGATAAATCCAAACATGACAATTTCTCCTGTTTTTAAATTTTTGTCATATCACCATAATTGTAAATTATTTCAAAATAATTTTACATTTTGTTGCCATAATCATTGCGGTAATAAGCAGTAATAACTTTAGGGATTTTTACTAAATCGCCTTGTAGTCATTCTATAGGCCAATTGTTATGACTTCATTACAACTATTAGCGACTGATGAAGACCAGCGAAATCATTATTAAATCTTACCGTATCTATAAGCAAGATTCTGAGATATTCCTTAACAAAATTTAACAACATTGGTTAATTGCAAAAACTGTCATAGCCTCTGGGTTGATAGCTCTGATACTTGGTTATATTTTCTACAGAAATAACTCAAATCTGATTTGATGAATACTGACAATTTTTTACAAACCTATTTCAAAAGTATTACTATGAATGATAAAGCAAACAAGCGTAATCCTGTTTTATTGGTACACGGAATTAATGATACTGGGGCGGTTTTCAACAAAATGGCGCGTTACCTGGGAAAGCAAGGTATGGTAGTTTGTACACTTGATTTAATTCCTAATAACGGTTCTGAGCTTTTAGATAATTTAGCACAGCAAGTAGCAGATTATGTAAACATGAACTTTGCACCAGAACAACCATTAGATATAGTGGGTTTTAGTATGGGGGGAATAGTCAGCCGTTATTATATTCAAAGATTGGGAGGAATAGAAAAGGTAAAGAGGTTTATTACCATTTCCTCACCCCATCGGGGAACAAATATTGCATATTTAACTTGGTTAAAGGGTGCTTTACAAATGCAACCTAATAGTGATTTTTTAAATGATTTAAATTCTGATGTAGAAATGTTGAATAAGTTAAATTTTACATCTATTTGGACACCTTATGATTTAATGATTTTACCTGCGGAAAGTTCAAGAATATCTGTTGGTAAAGAAGTTATTTTACCCGTTGCCCTGCATCCTTGGATGTTAACAGATAAAAGGACTTTTAAAGTAGTAGCAGCAGCATTAGATGAACCAATTAATTATTAGTTATTAGTCATTAGTCATTAGTTATTAGTCATTGGGCATTGGGCATTGGGTTATTCATCCTCCCAGTCACCAGTCACCAGTCACCAGTCACCAAATTACCAATTACCTATCACCAATTTCTGTATATTCAGAACTACCAAAAATTGCTTCTGGATAACGATAGTATTTAAATTCCATTAAGTTATAAAAAGGATCTTCTAAAAAGAAAGTGTGATGTTCTAGAGGAGACCCAAGAAAACGGTTTTTGGGTTCTTCTCGAAAATTCAGTTGTTTAATTTTGGCTGTTTCTAGTAATTGTTGCCAGTCTTTTTCTTGGGTGAAAATTAAACCGAAATGTCGGGGATAAATGCCTTTTTGAGGTGTTAAAGGTTCTTTGGTGATGTGGGCAACTAATTGATGTCCGTAAAGGTTGAGAATTAAAGCGTGGGGGTTTTCTCTTCCGGGGATGCAGCCTAAACCGTCGACATAAAAGGCTTTGGTTTGGGGGATGTTGGTGACAGGGAAGGCGAGGTGAAATATGATTTTGTTCATGGTGGGGGTTGAGTGCGAAATTATTTGACCACTTGACAAATTAATGTCCACAAAAATATTAACTCCTAAACCCTTACACAGTAAGGGTTTTGTCATTTTAACCTATATTTAGCCCCTTCAACATTAATTGACAAAAGAACTGTCCGAATTTAGATATTTGACAAATTAATTGTCCTATATTGAAAATCCCCATTTTTCCAACTTTTGCCAGACTTGACAAATTAATTGTCCTCCGATACAGTACAATACAACTATGTTTGTAAAAGACATATATGCTGGAAATACAAGATGATCAACCCAATGATAACGAGGTTTATCGAGTTCTACAACCTATTATCGAAGCACAAGAGCAAAAAGCCAATGTTAGAAGTCGTGGTTGGCGTGGTTCTAGATTATCACTGAAAACTCGTGACTAGGTTTTAAATTTATTCAACTGAAGATATACTATTAGTAGGCGTAGCAATTATTTTGAATAGTAAATGGTGACATCTAAAATCAATCGGATATGATTTTTCTGGAGGAACTATTCGCTGGTGATCCGAGGTTTTGTGATCACGATCTGGAAAATCTGGATGATCATTTAATGTACATGGTACTTTTTTTGCAATATTGGTAAAAGCTTTGTCAGGATCACCAGAAAAAAGATAACCCAGCATTCCTCCTTCATAAGAAAAGGGTGCATACAGGCAAGTTACAAAATTGTCATTTATCTCTTTTACATATTCACCAACTGCGCCATCTGTTTTCAAAACTTTAGCTTCTAAAGGCCATATAATCCTTCTATTAGCCCTAAGAATAAATGCAATGTCATACTCTTTTGGTTGTGCTGGTGCAACTTGACGAGTTTCCCTTTCATAAGAACCATGTTGAACATAATATGGCTCATCCCCTGTCATAACGCTGTGAATTTCTGGCTCAAGCAGTTGAGTAATATCTCTTTCAATATCATCTTCAGCTTGACTACAATCAATTTCTGAGAGTACCTCCTTTAGTAATAAATCATATCCTTTCCATACGAAAGTAAGTATATTGATTGATGCTGTTTCACACCAATCCTTAGAAATTGCCATGAATTCATCTGTCTCTGGCCATCTTAATTCTGAAATTGTCTGCCGTCTTCTAACCAAAATTTAACTCCTGTACTACTAATATTTTGTGTTTGAATTTAGTTCATTTGATATATATCTAATATCTAAGTCATAATATCTGCGGCTACTTCATCAGCATCTCTTAAAGCCATAGAGCGAGTCCAATAACGAATTTTGTCAGGTTTGATTAAATAAATAGTAGGAATTTTTACTCCATTCAATTCTACTGAATCATAAATTTTGGCAACACGCTGATAAAAGATGTCACCATTTTCTATACTTCCTGTTTTCAAATATGATTTATTTAATTTCTCCAATATTTCTATTAAATTAGGGGAGTCAATAGGTTCAATATGTACACCATAACAATCAGGTCTATTCAGATAAATTGCGACTAAGCGAACAGGAAAAATATTGTTATTTTGTTCCTGAAAAATGGTGGCGCAAACTTGTTTATCTTGTCCAAATCCTGCTTTAAGAACTCGCAAGAAATACTCACAATATGCAGTAAGTTCAGGTTCAGTATTATTCTGAGATTGACTATTATCTACACGGTGAGTTATTTTGCGTCCTGGAGAAGCACCATCTCCTTTAAAGTCTGGTAGAGTGTAGTTGAATAAATCATTAATTAGCACCCATTCACTATCTTTGAATTCAAAAGCTTGTCGTATACGCTCATCTATATCATCAATTGTTTTTATGTTCTGCAAATCTCCTACTGATAATTCAGGTATTGGGACACGCAGTAAATCATTTACATTAACTTCTGGGATATAAGAGGCAAAACGACCACTAGAAAGTAGTAGATAATAGACAGCTAACTTACTATTGTATGCTAGACAAGCAGCATTCAATTGTGAAATATAACTTTCAGGAATATGTATGCTCACATAACTTTCAGAGCAAATAATTCCTTGATTTGTATTATCAGGACTAATTATTACTGAACGGAATCTACCACTTTTTTTCTGCCAACTGAGCTTTAAAATCATTTGTGGCAGTTGAAACGCAGATAGACTACTCAATCCTGTACCAGAGTCAATGTATGGATCATCATTTATAGGAAGTTTTTGAGCATTTAGGTAGATAAAACTTTGGTTAATAAATTTGGTTGATTTCAAAATTCGTTTATTTATTAGATTGTTTTCCAATTTTTTCCTATCACCTTTTGGCACACCTTGACGAGTTTTAGCAATACCATTAGATTTAAGTTTTTCAAGACTTGATTCTTGATTTAATCTTCTGACTAAGGATAAATCACGTCTCCCTCCCCACATTAAAGCTGTCCAAACTAATGGATTTGATATCGCCTCTTGGGGGTAAATTACATTAATATCGTATGGTTCAATTACTATATGATAGTCATCTTGATTAGGCATTACTGGCTTGGGACAAATGTATGTCAAAGGTTCACCATCAGGAGGTGTAATTGACATTGTGATAATACAAGCTGGAGAAATAGCATCTTTGAAAAGTCCAAAACGTAATGCAGATAAATTAACTATCTCTTCAATCTTGAACTCTGAAAAGAGAGTGTTACGGAAGCTCTTAGCAGGTTTATTTTGATTAAAAATCAAAGCCATTGCAGGTTGCATCATTGCTACTTGTCCACCAGGTTTGGTTAAAGCAGCAGCTTTTGGTAAAAAGAAAAGAGCAATATTACCATAAGAGGTATTCCATTGGCGATTTTCTGGTCTATTCTTCCAAGAATCTATATATAGAGATTCTTTTATAGTATTTTTACCCCAAGGTGCATTACCTACGACTAAATCATATTTACCAGCATCCTGAACAGAACGAAAACCTTCTTTATCTTCTTGAAAAAAATCAGCAGCAATTAATTGACGTTCACGTAATCTAGGAAAGCGAAACTCATTCTCCCAATAATATTGAGGTTCAACTTTATCTAGCATGGTTAAATACAGACTAAAAGATGCCACTCTTACAGCTTGAGCATCTACATCAACACCAAATAAATTGTTTTGTAGTAAATTTTTTAAATCACTTGGTTGAATTATTTTTCGATGAGCTTTTTCCCATCTATAAATTAAACGTTGGAATGCTTTAACTATAAAAATTCCTGAACCACAAGCAGGATCAAGAATCTTCATATCCCATTCTTCACTATCCCAAGGTAAAACACCATCTAGTACAAAATCAACTATATGTTCTGGTGTGTAATGAACTCCTGTGCCAGATTCTTTACTGACAAATTCTTCATATATACTGCTAATAAAATCTAAAGGTATAACATCAAAATGATAGTATGGCCATAGGCTTACTTGTCCAGTTTTCATGTGTACATTACCACTGACAAAATAAGCAAGTATATTTAGGTGATCTTCTTTAACTTTTTGTTCTTCTGTTTGCCATTCAATTTCTCTTTCTTCTGGAGTATTTCCTTTACCTGGGAATAAATCACCATTAAACTTTCTATTAAGCCAACGAAAAAATTTATAAGTATCTCTATGATTTCTTAATATGCCAGCTAAATGAGAGTATTTAGCCGATAATTCTCCAATTTGATATAAATAATCTAGTAAATTTGTGTTTAAAGTGGGATTACCTTTAGATTCTTGACGATCAAAAAGGAATTGAATGAAAATAATTCTTGCTAATAAATCATGAATAGTATCATCATCAAGTTCATTTTGTTGAAGTCTTTCACGTACACTTTTTAGATTTTTCAATAACATTTGGTCAGCAGCTTGACTACGTTGAAATCGCTGACTATGTTCTTGGAAAAATTGACCGGATACTAGATCAGCCCAGTGTAAACGCAAAGTTTCAGCAGCTTGATCGGAAAGAGATAACTGATTAAATGACTCAATTTCCTGTTTAGAAACATTAACTACAGGCTTGATAATATCATCTTCTTTTGGAGGCTCTTCATAGCACGTCCAAATTCTTAATCGGTTAGGTTCTGTTGTAATGAGTGACGGTGTACGAGAAAAACTCCAAGCAAGTCTATAAGTTTTCTTTAATGTTTCCTCTGATACTTCTCCTGGAAAATCGCACACTAAAGCAATGGGTGTTTCTGTTGAATCCCCTTGAGAATTTGCCGCCAGCACTCCTATTTGCACACCATGACCATCTGAAAGTTTGCTGATAGTTCTACCTAATTTTTCTCTAGCGATTCGTGCATAAACACTTGGACCAGCACCAGATGGCTCCAAAATTTCTTTTGGAGTCGGCCAGTGAAGCTTTTGATGTGCTAGTTCAAGTAGTCCAGACTGTGACATTGTGTGATTTAAGCTGCATGAAAATAGAATTTTATATTTTAACCATTACATGGTCATGACATTGATTGATTCAAGAATACATTAGTATTGTTCATCAACACTAGCAAAGGGCAGATATAATTACAGTAAAATAAAAAACATGGACGTAACTGGATTCGAACCAGTGACCCCATCGATGTCAACGATGTACTCTAACCAACTGAGCTATACGTCCTTAACCAAAGCGATTATTATCATAGCATATATATTTTAAAGGTCAAGAGAAAAATGCCAATAATGGCACTCATTATTTTTTCGCCCTCGAACCTTCCACCACTTCCAACAAACTCCGCAACATCCAATAAGCAGAAGTTCCTCCCGGATCTTGATGTCCGATACTGCGATCGCCTAAATAACTTGCTCTGCCTTTCTTTGCTAACATCGGTATAGTATCCTTTAACCCTTGTTCCGCGGCAGTTACAGCCATCCGCAAAGCTTCCACACTACCCTTACCTTCATTTACAGCTTTTTCAAAAGAAGTCACGGCGGGATACAGCACATCTACCATAGTCTTATCTCCTAATTGCGCCTTACCTCGTTCAACAACTCCATTTAAGCCAGATTGGAGTAAATTCAACATATCTTTTTCAGTTAATTCTTGCTTACCCGCAGTTACAGCACTCGCTCTTAAAAACCACGTTCCATATAAAGGACCACTTGCACCCCCCACACTAGATATTAAAGTCATGCTGACAGTTTTCAAAATACTGCTGATGTCCTTCCCTTCAATACTCGGTAAGATAGTGCTGATCTTTTTAAAACCTCTATCCATATTGATACCATGATCAGCATCACCAATGGCTGCATCTAATTCCGTCAATTCTTCTTTATGTTTCTCAATAACAGAAGCAAATACATATAACCATTGAAAAATTTGCACCTGAGTAACCATTTCAAACTCCCCAGCGTAAACTTGCGGTTTTAACTGGTGCATCCCATAGCTGTAACATTTCCTCGTCTAACTTCAGCAGCGTGATGGAACAACCTTGCATTTCTAATGATGTCATGTAGGGTCCAATTAGATTACGCACTATTTCCAGTCCTTCCATCTGACAAAGTTCTGCTAGTTTGCGGTAGACAAGATAAAGTTCAGAAATCGGAGTCCCACCCATACTATTAACAAAAGCTAAGAGGCGATCGCCTTTTTGCAACGGTTTATTTAATAGTTCCACATCCTGCCATTCTTCCTTGGTTTCGTCCCATTCCCGCACCGTGCGACAATAGGCAGTATCATCAAAGAGCGATCGCCATAAAATTTCAGTAATTTCATCCCCTGACATCATAGAAACCCGTTCTCTTCCTGGTTCTCCATGAATGCCAATACCTAATTCTATCTCATCATCCCCCAAAGCAAAAGTTGGTGTACCCTTAGCAGGAACTGTACAAGAACTTAACGCTACCCCCACACTACGACCATGCAGATTTACTTTTTTACACAAATCAGCTATCTGCTGTAAATCATAGCTTTTTTCTGCCGCTGCACCACAAATTTTTTCTGCCAGTACCGTTGTTCCCACACCCCTTCTTCCTTGGGTATATAAACTATCCTTCACTGCCACATCATCATCAATAATAATATTTAATGTACGGATACCCTCACTTCTGGCTAACTCCGTAGCCATTTCAAAATTCATTACATCGCCACTGTAATTTTTCACAATATAAATAATACCCGCACCCCCATCAACCTGCTGTGCGGCGGCTAACATTTGATCAGGAGTGGGAGACGTGAAAACCTCTCCAGGACAAGCAGCATCAAGCATTCCCATCCCCACAAAACCCGCGTGCATTGGTTCATGTCCACTACCACCACCGGAAATAATTGCTACCTTACCCTTTACAGGTGCATCTGCTCGATAAACAAAAGTTGGCTCAAAATTTACCTTAATTAAACCAGTATGAGCAGCAGCCATACCTGCTAAACTTTCCCTAACAAATGCTTCTGGTTGATTAATCAGCTTTTTCATAATTTCTGTTGGCAAAGGTGCTAAGATTCAGGATAAACTTTTACAGCGCCAAATTTCAGCATTTTTGCTTAAAGAAGGGAACAGGGAACAGGGAACAGGGAACAGTTAGTCAACTAATTAACGATAAAATTTCGACATCAAAAGATTTTCAAATCTGTCACCTGTCACCTGTATTGAATTTCAAGAAACTATCAAAAGCGTACCAAGCTAAAACATACCAAGGGATTACTTCTAATTGTAAACCCTTAATGATTAACTGTCTTACTGCTAAAGTACCAAGTCCCAAGGGAAACAGAAAACGCAAATCTACAATACCATTTGTAGCACGTTCAACTCGTTGGTTTAAATCAATCACTGCATGAGATATTCCCGATGCTGCTTCAGTTTGACCTTGGGTAATATCTGTAAAAATTATGCCTATATCTTTCAGTGTTTCCAAAATTTCTGATAAAGTACCAGTTTGATGATCATGATGAATCAAAATACTACCATGATGAATATTAGTTCTCACCTGACTAATGTGAGGTTGTGCTGTTAAAAAATTGGCGATATGTTGCATTTTCTCAACTTTACGGTTTTCCGGTGCAACTCTTAACCTGAGTCTTCCTGGAGTATCACTGACAATTTTTGTAGCAATGGGATTAAAGGATTTATTTAAATTTGCTTTATCTGTAATTTTTAACATATAGCGTCCAACTTGATTTATAAATTTTTATCAGAGTCAGGGAATAGGGAACAGGTAGATGAGGAGGAAAATTTTAGATTTTAGATTTTAGATTTTAGATTAGAGTTTATCAATACAATTCAAAATCTTTGCATCCAAAATCTAAAAGAACAACTTATGACTTATGACTTATGACTTCTGACTCCTGACTCCTGTACGGGCGTTCGCGAAGCGTGCTGGAAGCATCAGCATTCGGGCGAACAATTATTAATTTTTATCACAGGTTATTTTCCGAATGCTTAGCCCCTACGACTCCTGACTCCTGAATTCTTACTTCATAATTCAATTACGAATTACGAATTACGAATTATTAGGAATTATGTTGATTTTCCGAAGCAGTTTCAAATGCTAGTGTGTGTTGTTCTTCTGCTATTTCTGCTCTAGCTTCAGCGACGATATCTTCCCAAGTTTCACCCAATTCAGCAAAAACTCCCTTGCTTTTTTGGTAAGCAACAATACCACCTTTAACTATTGATTTAACTATGGGTTTACCCACTCCAGCAACAACAGGAATGACCACAGGTGCAAGTAAAACAGCACCAATTCCGACGATAATTCCAGGAGCGCCGGCATCTTCTACAAAATCAGTAATTTTTGGCATATTCAATCAACCTCCTATAAATTAGAGAATCTTCAATAAGCCTTTTAATTTACTCTAATTTTAGTCATTATTTCCTCTTACTACTGGTAGAGGTTTTTTATAATTCAAACTCAACCTTATGTAGTAGGGCTTGTATTTGGCGTTGATTTCGGGGCATAATTTATCACAATCTTGGTAAAAATCAGAAAAATGACACGCTTTATCCATGACCAATTTTCCCAGCTATATCTAGATAGGACTTACGCAAGATGTGACTGAAAACCTTATTCTTGCGTAGGGGTAATTCATCAATTACCCCTACTTTCTTTCCCTTTTGCGTAAGTCCTGTAGATTTAGAAAATAGTTGTTGATAATTTGTTGATAAAATTAAGGTAAATTATATCCCCGATTCTTCACAAAGATAAATCATTTATTGATTGTTTATAAGTATTCCACAATAGCACTTGTTGATACCGAGATCCACGACTTCTGCAATCAATTCACAATTTATTGACAAGCTCATAAAAGAAGTCGGGGATCTGATCACTCTATTCCTGAATGCTTACGATTTTTTCAAATAGAATATCGGGGATTTTTATTAAATTCATGGAAAATTATCAACTCTTCTCTGCTTTAACTATCCGTTGTTGATATTCAGTTTCAGTCATTAATTCTTCAGTAGATTCTACTCTGTCTAAAAATACCATACCTTCTAAATGATCATATTCATGTTGAAAAATTCTCGCCACAAAATCAGTTAATTCTTGTTGTTGTAAATTTCCATTTCTATCAGTATATTCAATTTCAATTGTTTGATATCTGGGAACTAAACCCCTAATTCCGGGAACACTTAAACAACCTTCCCAACCTTTGACAACCTCGGTTGAATGACTAATAATTTGCGGATTAATCATTGCTGTTGGTTGCATTTCTGGTGCATCTGGATATCTGGCATTTGGACGAGAAGCAACAATTAATAAACGTAGTGATTCAGCTACCTGTGGTGCAGCAATTCCCACACCATTAGCTTGAGCAACTGTAGCTATTAAATCATCAATTAATTTTTGAATTTTCTCATCTTGAATATTTTCCACCCAAGCTGCTTTTTCACGTAATTTAGGATTACCTAATTGAATAATTGATGATTTATCGGTCATTTTGCAAACTCCTGTAAAATAGAACTAAAAACTTGATTCTTGTGTAGGGGTAATTCATGAATTACCCCTACTCTTATTACTGTCAACTATTACCTATCACCTCTAATGGGTAAAGGTGCAGGTTTAACTATTAATTGAACAGTTGTTCCATTGCGTTCTACTTGAACCTGTAGAGGACTACCAACTTGACTATTTTCTACTAATTTTTGCACTTCTTCCACTTTAGTTACAGGTTGATTATTAATACTTTGAATTACATCCCCTGCTCTGAGTCCACCAATGGCTGCTGGTGATTCTGGAACAATTCTAACTAATAAAACTCCTTGTTCTGCAACTAAAACTTTATCCCCAAATCTAGTATTTATTCTTTCCTTAACTTCTGGTGTCAGCGCCACCATTTGTACACCCAAATAAGGATGATCTACCCTACCTTTGCTAATTAATTCTTGAGAAATTTTTTGCACGGTATTAATAGGAATTGCAAATCCTAAACCTTGAGCGCCTTGAATAATCGCTGTATTCATTCCTATGACTTCACCACGAGCATTCAGTAGTGGACCACCAGAGTTACCAGGATTAATTGCTGCATCTGTTTGTAAATAATCTACTCGTTTATCACTAGCACCAATATCACTACTAGAACGATCTGTAGCACTCAAAATTCCTGAAGTAACTGTATTATTTAAACCTAAAGGATTACCAATAGCAATTACCGCTTCACCTGGTTGTAATATATTAGAATTACCTAAAGCTATAGCTGGTAAATTATTAGCATCAATTTGAATGACTGCCACATCTGTAACTGGGTCTTCTCCTAATACTTTACCCTCAAAAGTTCGCCCATCTTTGAGTGTTACCGTAACTTCATCTGCTCCATCTACGACATGAGAATTAGTTAAAATTTGTCCAGAGGAATTAATAATAAATCCAGAACCACTACCCCTTTCTACTCTTTCCCTTGGCTGGGGTATTCTATCACCAAAAAATCTGCGGAAAAATGGATCGGAAAATTCTGCTGGTATTTGAGATGTGACTGTTTTAGCGGAATCAATGCGAACTACCGCACCACCTACTTTTTGTACTACTTTGACAACAAAATTAGGGTCGCCAGAAGATGCGATAATTGCAGGAGGCACAATTCCTACAGTTGTGTTTGTAGTCTTTTCTACTTGATTTGTCCCTGGTTGCGCTTCTAAGATTCTATTATTTAAGTTAGAGCAGCTACTAAGAAATAATGCGGACAACCCAGTGATTAACATCCAACCTCTGATTTTCCGTCTTCCGTGCTGGATCAAACCCTTAGTATCAATATCTTGGAAAGCTAGATGATAATGATTTGTCTTCATGATGTTATTTTTTCTCCGTGTTAGTCGCTAGGTGGTAGGATATTAGCTACCTGGGTTCAACCAGAATGGTTACAGTTTAAAGTTAAATAATAAGCATTCAGCCGTCAGTAAACAGCTATCAGCATTCATAAATAAATGATCAGCGTTGATAGACTAAATTACAGATTGCTTTTCGTATCAGTCTACTTGATTCAAAAAGCTAAAAACTCAGTCACCAACTTAGTTTTAGCTGATTTCTGACTGCTGATAGCTGAATGCGGACAATAATTGTTTGCTCATATCTTCTTCTATTGTGGCAATTAGCAGCAAAGGTAGTAGATGATGGAATTTACCCTAGACAATCTGTGGCATCAGGTGTTAGAGCGTTTACAGTTAGAGTTATCTCGTCCTACCTTTGAAACTTGGATTAAAACAGCTAGTGCAGTACAGCTAGAAAATAATTGCTTAGTTATATCTACGCCTAATTTATTTGCGAGAAACTGGTTGCAAAAGTATTACATCAATACTATTGCGCGTGTGGTGCAGGATATTTTAGGTTATCCTGTAGTAATTTACATTACTGCTGTTCAAGGTGATGAAGTTTCTGGGTTAAATCAACAAGATGTTAATTGGGAAGTTCCAGCAGCTAATACTATTCAATCAAATGTTCCCAAAAATCAACAAAAAAGTACAGAGTTAAATTCTAAGTACGTTTTTTCTAGATTTGTGGTTGGCGCTAATAATAGAATGGCTCATGCTGCTTCTTTAGCTGTGGCAGAATATCCCGGTAGGGAATTTAATCCTTTATTTTTATGCGGTGGTGTGGGCTTGGGAAAAACCCATTTAATGCAAGCTATTGGTAATTATCGTTGGGAAATTTATCCTGATTCTAAAATATTTTATGTTTCCACTGAGCAGTTTACTAATGATTTAATTACTGCAATTCGTAATGATAGTATGCAGAGTTTTCGGGAACATTACCGGGCTGCTGATATTTTATTAGTTGATGATATTCAATTCTTGGAAGGTAAGGAATATACTCAAGAGGAATTTTTTCATACTTTTAATACTTTACATGAGGCAGGAAAGCAAATTGTCATTGCTTCTGATCGTCCTCCTTATCAAATTCCGAGTTTACAAGAGCGTCTTTGTTCGCGGTTTTCTATGGGTTTAATTGCCGATATTCAACCGCCGGATTTAGAAACCCGCATGGCAATTTTACAGAAAAAAGCTGAATATGAAAATATTCGTTTACCTATAGATGTAGTTGAATATATTGCTTATAATTATACTTCTAATATTAGAGAATTGGAAGGGGCGTTAATTCGGGCTTTGGCTTATATTTCTATTTGGGGTTTACCTATGACGGTGGAAAGTATTACCCCTGTTTTAAGCACTTCTAGCCAAAAAACGGAAGCAACACCAGAAGTTATTTTAAATGTGGTGGCTGAGTTTTTTAATCTTTCTAGTGAAGATTTAAAAGGTAGTTCTCGCCGTCGGGAAATTAGTTGGGCTAGACAAATTGGAATGTATTTAATGCGTCAATATACAGGATTAAGTTTACCAAGAATTGGGGAGGAATTTGGCGGGAAAGACCATACAACGGTGATGTATAGTTGTGAAAAAATTACCCAACTTCAGGAAACTGATAAAAGTTTAATGCAAACCTTACGACAGTTGAGCGATCGCATTAATATGAATACTCGTTATCAAAAGTAGTAAGTAACTCAACCTTAAAAAACGTAATACCCAGATACCCGACTTGTTTAATAAGTCGGGTATCTATTCACTGTCACCTGTCACCTAATATTAAGCAAAGTATAAAAAATTGTTAAATTTAACTGCGATTGTGGAAAAAATATTACCTTTTGGGGAAAAAGTTGTGGAAAACTTAATAATTTTGTAAGAAAAATACATTAAGTATAATTACTTTGTGGAAAACTAAGCGAGTTTTTCCACAGCTTTTCCACAGAGGGAGAGCTTTTGAACAGTCCTATCTCCTCAGTCCAAAATTTGTTACCATTGTTTTTCGCTTGTTAAGTCCATATTGATAGCGGTTGTCAGTGTGATGAGAACAAACATATCTCCTCAAACTCAACCCTATTCCCCATTCCCTATTCCCTATTCCCTGCTCTATGAAATTAGTTTGTTCTCAAAGTGATCTCAGTACCAACCTTTCCCTAGTCAGTCGTGCAGTACCATCGAGACCAACTCATCCCATCCTTGCTAACGTACTCTTACAAGCAGATGAGGAAACTAACCAAGTCAGTTTAACAGCGTTTGATTTGAGTCTGGGTATCCGTACCAGTTTTAGCGCAGAAGTGATTGAAGGTGGGGCGATCGCTCTTCCTGCTAAACTACTTTTAGATATCACCTCTCGTTTACCAGAAGGGGAAATTTCCCTAGATGATGAGTCAGCAGACAACACCGGAGAAGGTATAGTAGTCACCCTCAAACCCAAAAGCGGTAAATATCAAGTCCGCGCTATGGGTGCAGAAGAATTTCCCGAATTACCTGTAATTGAAAGTTCGGAATCAATTCAACTCACCACCGCTGCATTAATTGAAGGTTTAAAAGGTTCTCTTTTTGCTACTAGCACCGACGAAACTAAGCAAGTGCTGACGGGGTTACATTTAACCGTTAAACAAGACACCCTAGAATTTGCAGCTACAGATGGACACCGTTTAGCAGTGTTGGAAACCGCTAACGAGCGTCCCTTAGAAGGTAGCGAACAGTTAGAAGTCACAGTACCAGCAAGAGCATTAAGAGAATTACAAAGGATGCTTGCCCATAGTTCTTCTGAAGAAGCTGTATCCTTATATTTAGATCAAGGTCAAATAGTCTTTGCTTGGCAAAATCAACGTTTAACTAGCCGCACTTTAGAAGGACAATATCCCGCCTATCGGCAATTAATTCCCCGGCAATTTGAACGCCAAGTAGTATTAGAACGCAAACAATTTATCAGCACTTTAGAAAGAATTGCGGTATTAGCTGACCAGAAAAATAATATTGTCAAAATCAGCATTGATAATGAAAATCAAGAAATTACATTATCTTGTGAAGCGCAAGACGTAGGCAGTGGTACAGAGTCAATGCCAGCGCAAATTTCTGGGGAAGATATAGACATTGCTTTTAATGTCAAATATCTCATGGAAGGTTTAAAAGAATTACCTTCTACAGAAATTCAAATGCACTTAAATCAAAGTTTAACACCGGTTATTTTTACTCCTTTAGGTGGGTTAAAAATGACTTATTTAGCTATGCCTGTACAATTGAGAAATTAATTGGGGACTGGGGACTGGGGACTGGGGAAAAAAATTTTAGATTTTAGATTTTAGATTTTAGATTGGAGTTAACAAAAACAATCCAAAATCCAAAATCCAAAATCCAAAATAAATAACTCCTGACTCCTGACTCCTGACTCCTGACTCCTGACTAATGACTAATGACTAATGACTATATGTTTAATAGGAATTTCAATCCAGAATTGTGTACCTACATCCAATTGAGAATCACATTTGAAAATTCCGCTGTGTTTTTCCACTACAATTTGATAACTAATTGATAAACCTAAACCTGTACCTTTTCCTATGGGTTTAGTGGTGAAAAATGGATCAAATATTCTTTGTCTGATAGTTTCTGGCATTCCTGGTCCACTATCTCTAATCTGAATGACTGCACTTTTTTCATTGTCATTCATTACTCCTACAGTGGTAGAAATAGTAATTTTTCCTGACTTGGGATTTTCTTTAGGACTTTCTGCTGTATGTTTTCTGTAAATTTCTAAAGCATCAATGGCATTACTCAAAACATTCATAAAGACTTGATTGAGTTGTCCGGCAAAACATTCTACCAATGGTAAATCACCATATTCTTTAATAATTTCAATACCAGGAGATTCAGGTCTGGCTTTTAAACGATGCTGCAAAATTAATAATGTGCTATCAATGCCTTCATGAATATTTACTTCTTTCATTTCTGCCTCATCAAGACGTGAAAAATTCCGCAAAGATAAGACAATTTGCCGGATTCTATCTACCCCTATTTTCATAGAAGATAAGGTTTTGGGTAAATCTTCTAGGAGAAATTCTAAATCTAGTTCTGCTGCTAGTTCTATAATTTCTTCGCAGGGTTCAGGATATTTCTGCTGATAGATATCTAGCATATTCAGCAAATCTTCAGCATATTCATTGATATGAATGAGATTTCCAGAAATAAAGTTAACTGGGTTATTAATTTCATGGGCAACACCAGCTACAAGTTGTCCTAAAGATGACATTTTTTCCGTTTGAATTAGTTGGGTTTGAGTGGCTTTTAATTCATGCAATGTTTGTGTAAGTTGATCCGCTTGCTGCTGAGTTTTTACTAATAATTCAGCTTGTTGAATAACTACTCCCAACTGTGAGGCTATTTGACTAATAAAATTAACTTCTGAAATTTTCCATTGCCGGGGACCAGTATGTTGATAGGTGCAAAGTAAACCCCAGAGTTGTTGTCTAATAAATATCGGAGCTAATACAAAAGCGTGAATTTGAAACTGCTCTAAAATATCGACATGACAGGGGGTAAATCCCATTTTATGGATATCATCTACTGCAAAGGTTTCATTGTTGCGGTATCTTCCACCTTGAGTATCTTGTAAGTAAGTATCATTCCAAATTGTATTAATTCCTAGTTTAGTTTCATTAAACCAGTTGGGATTAGTAGCTTCAAAGTCACCAACAAATTCTCCACCCCAATCTTCTGTAAATTTATAAACAGAAACTCTGTCTGCTTTGATTAATTTGCAAACTTCCTTAGTTGTAGTTTTAAATATAGTATCAGTATCCAGGGACTCCCGAATTTTATTGATGACTCCAAATACAGCTTGTTGTTGTTCTGCTGTTCTTTGCATTTGCAGTGTCCGTTTATGGACTTGTTTTTCTAAATTTTCATTGAACTTTTGCACCTGTTGATAAAGTTCATATTGTTGAATCGCTGAAGCAAAGTGTTTGCGAATTTCTCCAGCTAGTTCTATTTCTTCATTTGTCCATTTTTGCGCTTGTGCTTTTTTTGATTCTCTCCACAGTTCAAAGGACATCCGGGGATAAAGTTGTCTATTGTCTGGATCAAATTTCCCCGCCCACAGGGTTTCTGTTTCTATTTCATTACGAAAAATGCTTAAATATCCCACTAATTCTTGCCGATAGTGCAGGGGAATCATTAAAATACTGCGAATTTTTGTGGGTTTAAATGCTAGTTGAATAATTCTTAAATTAGAATCTTGGTAAATATCATTAATTGCCCAAATTTCATATTCTCCAGATTTATAATGTTCCTGCCAAACGCTATATTGTTCTAAAAATGGATATATATTTGGGTTGGGAATAACTGGTTGCTCTCCACATACATAAAGCTGGAGACAATTACTACCAGGAATTAAACATTCTCGTAAAGATTTAAATTGACTATGTTGTAAGTCAAAGGCATTATGTCTAATACATAATCTACCACCAATACCATTAAAGGCTGCAACTGTAGCTTCTAAAGCTGGTTGTAAAACTATTGTTGGTAGTGAATGCAGTAGTGTAGCAATACGATTAATAATAGCTTCTCTTTCTGCTTTGGCACGGGCTTGGGTGAGAAGATTACTTTGAGCGATCGCAACAGATAATTGCTCAACTACCATCTGTATTGCATCTAGTTCATATTCTGCTACTTCACGTGCTTGAGAATGATGAGATGTTAATAATCCCCACAGTTGATTTTGATAAATAATTGGTGCTACTACTGAAGATTTTACCCCCATAGCTGTCAAATATTCTATATGACATGGATCTACAGGACGGTAAAGAAGATCCTCAGAAATAATTTCTCCTGTTTCTAGGTTACGCACAGGACTTTGGCCAATTTCTTTTGAGTCTACATTGACTACAGAACGCACCCGCGACTTAATAAATAATTCCCGTGCATGAGGAGGAATATCATCAGCAGGAAAATTCAACCCCAACAATGACGGTAAACGATTTTCATAAATAGATTCAGCAATAACCTCACCACTACCATCATCATGAAATTGATAAATCATTACTCGGTCAGTTCCCAACAAAGAACGCACCTCGGCTGTGGTTGCTGTAATAATGTCTTCTAGTTCCAAGGACTGACGGATACGATTTGTAATCCTACGCAGTAACGTTTCTTGAGCCATGCCTGTTCGCAGGTCTAGTGGAGGGACGGAAACCATTTTTTATACAACCATTCATACATTAATTATAGTCTATTCTTATTTTTAATTAAATTTAAATTGTTTTTTGATAACTTTGTCTTCCGTGGGAGTACGGTCAAGGTATGGGCTTAACGATTATTCATTTTTTGCTGAACTTCCGCAGAATTATCGTTAAGGAATAGGTGACAGGTTACTGGTGACAGGTTACAGGTGACAGGTGACAGGTGACAGGTGACAGGTGACTGGTAACTGGGTAATCAATTTTATGTTTCCCGATCAACTATCAACTATCAACTATCAACTATCAACTATCAACTATCTCCTAAACTCTCACACCGTCAGCAAAGCGGATTTTCAGATAATCATTATCCATTTTTGCCCCTGCTGGTTGCAATGCGGCTAAAGCCTGGGGTAAAACTAAGTTACGGCGATGATTACCAATGGTAATGTTTAATTCGTCCCCGGTTTTGCTCAGTTGAATCTGGCTTTTAGGAATGTTGGGTAAATAAAGTTCTAAGCTGTATTGGTTATTTTCCTGCACAACTCTAATAGTGGTTTCTTTGTAATAAACCTGAGTTGGATCTTCATCTTTATAGAGAGTTTCTTTGAGTCTCTCTAATGCAGCTAAACCACACATTTCTTCAGAAAATAATGGTACTTCCTTCACAGGTAAAGGGAGGAAGTTTTCATGAATTTCTTGGCGGTATTGTTCTTGATTTTCTTTCCAACGTTGGAAAAATGGATCTTCAACTTCTTTGGGAATAATACGGTTAGCTACAACTAAATCTGTGGCTACATTATATAAACTCAGATAAGCATGAGCGCGGAGCGATTCTTTAATCACCATTTTTTCTGGGTTGGTGACAAGTCTAACTGAGGTTTGTGTATTGTCAGTTAATACTTTTTCTAGTGCTTCTATTTGTTCATAAAATTCATAGGGTGCATCCATTACTTCTTTATCTGGTAAAGAAAAACCAGCAATGGGTTTAAAAATCGGTTCAACTAGAGGTCTAAGTGCTACGGAGATGTTTTGAAAAGGTTTATAAAAACGCCGCATATACCAACCACCAACTTCTGGTAAACTCAGAAGACGTAATGCAGTACCTGTGGGGGCAGAATCAATAATTAAAACGTCAAATTCTCCTTCATCATAATGACGTTTCATTCTCACTAAACCGAAAATTTCATCCATTCCTGGTAAAATTGCCAGTTCTTCCGCTTGTATTCCTTCTAAACCCCGTGCTTGCAAAACTTGGGTAATATAACGTTTTACTGCACCCCAGTTTCCTTCTAATTCTTGCAGTGCATCGAGTTCTGCACCCCACAAATTTGGGCGCACTTGTTTTGCGTCGTGTCCTAATTCTAGATCAAAACTGTCTGCTAGGGAGTGAGCAGGATCTGTACTTAAAACTAATGTTTTATAACCGAGTTCTGCACAACGAAGTCCGGTTGCTGCTGCGACGGAGGTTTTACCTACTCCACCCTTACCAGTCATTAAAATTACTCGCATGGATGATTCTGTCCTACCTGAATTTTGTTTACATTTATTTACATTATCCTTTGTTTCTGGAAAATAGGTGTTGCTTTAGTACATCTAATTGGGAACAGTGCCAATAGTCAATGTGGGAAATTATTAAACCTTCATTATTGAGACGGAGTTCACTCCAACCAGAAATAGATATCCTTGGTTTCCAGGGTAATGCAGCATCCCAGCTAAGTGTCCACTCGGTTTTAATTGTGTTTTCTTGTTGTTGAATATTATGTAAATCCATTTTTAGGTTGAGGAAAAATGTTTGAATGAATTTAATCATCCATTTATAAAGTTCTAAACCCCGAAATTTAAATACAGCATCTTGAAAATAAACATCCTTTGCATAAATGCTGTAAGTTTGATTAACTGGAAATCTTTGATAGTCGGCTTTAAGTGTTTCTAAAATATCCATGATTAGTAATTGGTAATTGGTGATTGGGTTTAATTTTCAATTTTCAATTTTCAATTTTCAATTTTCAATTTTTCTTGGGTTATTTCTACATAAATATGCTCTAAGCGTACAGGTTGACGGGAAATAGAATCAATGGGTATACTATCAAATTTAGCAAGGATTTCTTTTAATTCTAACGGTTCTGGGAGTAAAAAAGCTAAATCATTACCATAACGTCGGGGTATGAAATTATATTCTTGAGCTAGGGCGATCGCCTCTTCTTCTTGTGTTGTTTGTAACATGACAATTTCTTGTCCGGGAATTAAAGTTTTTAACTCGGATAAACTACCCTCTGCTAAGATTTTACCATCTTTTAAAATACCAATGCGGTTACAAAGTCTTTCTGCTTCATCTAATAAATGGGTAGTTAATAAAATTGTCATTCCTTGATTTTTAAGATTACGAATTAATTGCCAAATTTCATATCGTGCTTCAATATCTAAACCTGTAGTGGGTTCATCAAGAATGACTAACTGGGGTTGATGTACTAAAGCAACAGCAATATTTAACCGTCTTTGCATTCCGCCGCTGAGAGTTTCCACGGGACTTTTAGCTCTATCTAATAAGTTTACAGATTTGAGAGTTGCTTCTATTTGTTGTTGTTTTTTTTCTCGTTCTAAACCGTAAATGTCAGCGAAAAATTTGAGATTTTCTGCACAGGAAAGGGTTTTATATAAGAGGTTTTCTTGAGGGGCAATACCAATTAATTTTTTTGTTGCTTCCGAAATCGGTTGATGATTGATTGTAATATAACCACTATCAGCATTTAGTAAATTACAAATAATATTGATTGTTGTTGTTTTACCTGCTCCATTTGCACCGAGTAAACCATAAACTTCTCCTGGCTGAATACTGAATGTTAAATTTTGCAGCACTTTTCGGCTTTTGTAGGACTTGTTTAAATTTTTAATTCTGAGCATATTTTCAATTTAAATCTGTTGTTTGATATACTTATAGATTACATAGCGGATTTTTTTCTTTTTTTTCCTTCAAAGGGGAGGTTTTAAACCGTATGGCTAACGCCACGCTACGCTATCGGCTGATGCTCACGGCGGAAGCCTTGAATGAAACAATTGTCAATTATCAATTATCAATTATCAATTGCTTTAAAGCTTCCTTTCCACCATCAACATTCGTTGATAAGATACCCATCCACAGGCTAACATAATCATGGCAAACCAGAATAAAAACCACAAATGTAAAATGATATCATGAAAATTTGCCCCCTTAGCCCACACTCCTAAAAGAGCTTCATTCATGTGATAAATGGGATTAAATCTCGCAATATCTAACAGAGTTTGGGGAAATAAAGAAGTTGGTAAAAATGCTCCACCCAAAATTAATAAAGGTACACCAAAAGCAGCCACCAAAGCATTAACATCTTCAATGCGTCTAGCTAATTGTGTACCTAAAATAAATCCTAAACCAACATAAGCAATGATGCTGAATAAAATGATGATAATTCCTAAGAAAATCGAACCTTGAAAAGTAGCACCCCAAAAAGCAGCAATAGTATACACTAAAAGAGTTTGTCCAATACCAATACAGCTATGAGCGAGAAAAATTCCCAAAAAATAAGATGTACCACTTAACGGAGAAATAAACAAGCGTTTGAGAGTTTGCTGTTCTCTTTCTGCGACTACAGTAGCAACACTTCCACCCAAACAACTAAAAAACAGTGCAGCACCTACCAACGTTGAAGGTGCAGCATTTTCCAAAGCTTCAGACATGGTTAATTTTGCCCGTTCTGCCAAAATAAATCCATTGAGAATTAAAATGGAGATGGGGAAAATACTCCAAAAAATTAAGCTGCGTCTGCGTCGTAACAGTTCAATTAAGATGCGCTGAGTTACAGCTATAGTTTCACGCCAATATTTCATCTTGATAATTTGATTTACAAATCAATACCTTGGTCAAAAAAAGAGTATGAAGAGAGGGCTGATGTAGTAGAGTTATAATCTTCCAAAAAAACAACTCGAAAGTCACAAACAGCCCATGTTCGATATCCTAACATTGTTGCAATGCTTATAACTAGTGGTAAAAGGCTAGATGTCAATATAGCGTTTCCCAGTCTAATGAATTACACACCATGTTGCTCACAAGTGTGCTGTGTAATATTGAGTTACAGATTATACCAAAAAAGCTTTTTTACTACCTCTCCGACTTTTCAAACATCCTCTTCAAGGTACTTATCCCTCGTAATTTGACCAAGGGATTGCAAATTTAACTATAATCTATATTATACTAAGTCTACCCTGTGATCTATACAGAGTAGCCAATTAATAGATCATATATTACACTATCAAAGAATCTTGTAATTTTCACATTGATGGCGTTTAATTTACGCTTTTACAAATCGGGAAAATTGAATTGAGAATTTAATTGTGTCACCAATGAGCCAACTATTTAATTTACCAGAATCATCTACCATTTCTCGGCGTACACTGCTACAATTATTTGGTGTGGGTACGATAGTGGGAGTTACAGGTTACTCTCGTTTTAGTAAACCACAACCGTCAGTTTTTCAGCAAGATAATCTAGATTTACCCAAGATATTAAATACTAACAAAACTGTTGCTGTAATTGGTGGGGGTTTAGCTGGTTTAGCTTGTGCATATCAATTAGTGCAACGGGGTTTTACTGTCACATTGCTAGAAAAATCTCCGCAACTGGGGGGGAAAATTGCCAGTTGGGAAATAGAAGCTGCGGGTGAAACGTTTAGAATGGAACATGGGTTTCATGGTTTTTTTCCACAGTATTATAACTTAAATAGTGTAGTTTCTGAACTGGGGATAAAAGATAATTTTCAATCCTTAAATTATTATTCTGTAGTTTACCACAATTCTCCATATCAACCGGAGGTATTTCGTCCTAGTCATTCTGCTTTTCCTTGGAATATTATCGACTTAGCTATTGCTTCTCCTAATCGCTTACAATGGGGAATAAATCTCACCAAAATTAAGCATTTACAAGTGTTTCAAGCAATTACAGGTTTTCAAAGAGATAAAAATTATCAGCGTTTTGATCATATATCTGTTGCTGATTGGGTGAAGAGTGAATTTCCCCAAGGTTTATATGATTTGTATTTTCTTCCTTTTGCTAAATCTAGTTTAAATGCACCAGATTTAATGAGTGTTGGGGAATTAATGCAGTTTTTCCATTTTTACTTTTTTGGTAATCCTGAAGGACTAGCTTTTAATGGGACAAAAGACGATATGGGGACAAGTTTAGTCCAACCTATTGCTGAGGCAATTTTGCAAAATGGAAAAATTATTACAGATGCAAATGTGAGTGAAATTGTGGCGAATGAAGGTAAAATATCGGAAGTTAAATATTTTGTAGGTGACAATAATCATACAGTGCCTTTTTGGGTGCAGCGTAATTCAGTTGTCAAGGATGAAAAGATAGAATATTTTGGTGCTGCTGATGAAGTTTATGCTGTCAAAAAAGACAATCAGGAAGCAATTTCTTTAACTTGTACCCATCAAGGTTGTACAGTGAAAATGGCAGAGGATGGACAATTTCACTGTCCTTGTCATGGTGCTGTATTTACAGCAGATGGAAAAGTGGTTAAAGGACCAGCAAAAAGAGATTTAGCTAAATTTAAAGTAGTACAAAAAGAAGATGATAATTTACAACTTTTAGCAGTTAATCCAGAGTCATCATCACCAGAAATAATTAACGCTGATTATTATGTTTTAGCTACGGATGTTCCCGGAATAAAACAATTATTTAAACGTATGATTGGGGATGTAGATAAAAACGTGAAACAAGTGCGATCGCAAATTGAAAAATTAAGTATTGCTGATCCTTTTGCTGTTTGTCGTTTCTGGTTTGATCAAGATTTTAATTGGGAACATAGCAATTTTACATCTTTATCTGGTTACAAATTAACTGACAGTATTACTCTTTATCATCGCATTCAAACCCAATTTATTGAATGGGCAAAAAAAACCGGGGGAAGTGTAGTAGAATTACACGCTTACTGTTACAAAGAGAAAGAATTTCCTAACCAAGAAGCTTTGTTAACAACTTTTGAAGAGGAACTTTATGATATTGTTCCTGAGTTAAAACAAGCCAAATTATTACATCGAGAATTAGTTAATCAACATAACTTTTCTGGATATCCACCTAATAGTTATACAGAACGTCCAGAAACTACCACAACTTTAACTAATTTATTTTTTGCAGGTGATTGGGTAAAAATGCCTTTTCCTTGTGGTTTAATGGAACGGGCTGTGAGTAGTGGTTTACTAGCTGCGAATGAAATTTTACACCGTGAAGGTTTGCAGCGTCGTCCACTTTTAACAGTTAACCCAGAGGGAATGTTGCAAATTTAATATAGGAGGAGTCAGGAGTCAGGAGTCAGGAGTCAGGAGTCAGGAGTCAGGAGTCAGGATAATAAGAATAAATTTCTTCCCTATTCCCTATTCCCTGTTCCCTGTTCCATGTTCCCTATTCCCTATTCCCTGTTCCCTATCACCTGCCATATTCACTTAAATTTAAACCGATCACACCCACAATTATTAATACTATGGATACAAATTTCATCAGCGTAAAAGATTCACGAAACCAAACAATACCAATAATACTAATTAAAACAGTACCCAAACCCGCCCATACTGCATAAACAATACTCACTTCTAGTTTTCTGAGACAAAGAGTCAAAAAAGTTAAACAAAGTCCATAGAAGACAAAGATGAAAATTGAAGGTAATATTTTAGTAAATTCTTGAGAAAGTTTCATGCAAATTGTACCAGAAACTTCAAACAGAATTGCTATCATCAGGTAAAGCCAACTTATTAACATACAGTGCAAAATTAGGGTTTTTCAATTATCTCTAGAAAACAACCAAATTTCTATAAAATACTTTACTTTCAACTCTGTCACCTGTCACCTACTAGATAAATAATCTCCCATAGCTGCGGTAAAACCAGCAAATGAACTATAATCTTGAGAAACAATAGAAACCACCCAACTTCTCAGCATTGGCGAAAGTATAGATTTGAAGAATTTAATAACGTATGACAGCGTAAAATACGTAATAAAATGTAACATCGTGTGAAAAACTTATATTTAAGAAAAACTTATATTTAATTTGTTGGTAACTGTGGATTCGGTAATTAACACCAGTGGTTTTCCCAAAAATTCTCCAACTACAGCTAAAATCAAAAATATCAACAGCGATCGCTCAACTCACCAGTCCACTCTGGTAGACATTGTTTGTGTAGTAGCGTATACTGTACGGTAAGTGTAGCCATATTATTGCGCCTTCTATTCGCCCAAAACTTAATTCAACTATGGAAGTCCTAGAACTCAAACGCGAAATCGAAACGTTGTCTAGCCGCCTGGGTAAAACCCAGGACTATCTTTGACGTACCTGCACTCAAAGCCAAAATTCAAGACCTAGAACAAATATCAGCCCAGCCAGAATTTTGGGACGACCAAAACCAGGCACAACAAACATTACAAGAACTCAACGATCTGAAATCTCACCTGGATCAGTATTATCAATGGCAAGCAAATCTAGAAGATACAAAAGCAGTCGTTGAACTATTAGAACTAGAAACCGACGAAGCACTACTACAAGAAGCAGAAACCACCGTTACTAAATTAAATCGTGACCTTGACCAGTGGGAATTACAACAATTACTATCGGGTCCTTATGACTCTCAAGGTGCGGTTTTAACCATTAACGCCGGTGCAGGTGGCACAGATGCCCAAGACTGGGCATTTATGCTCATGCGGATGTATACCCGTTGGGCAGAAGACCACGGTTACAAGGTAACATTAGCCGAAGAATCAGAAGGCGACGAAGCGGGCATTAAATCAGCTACCCTAGAAATTACAGGTCGTTATGCCTATGGTTACTTACGTTCGGAAACTGGTACTCATCGCCTAGTCAGAATTTCCCCCTTCAACGCCAACGGTAAACGACAAACCAGTTTTGCCGGGGTGGAAGTCATGCCACAAATAGATAACTCTGTAAAATTGGAAATACCAGAGAAAGATTTAGAAATCACCACGTCTCGTTCTGGTGGTAAAGGTGGGCAAAACGTCAACAAAGTGGAAACCGCAGTGCGGATAGTTCACATCCCCACAGGTTTAGCTGTGCGTTGTACAGAAGAACGTTCTCAACTGCAAAACAAAGAAAAAGCCCTAGCCCGTCTCAAAGCGAAATTATTAGTCATTGCCCAAGAACAACGCGCCCAAGAAATCGCCGAAATTCGCGGTGATATGGTAGAAGCTTCCTGGGGCAACCAAATCCGTAACTATGTCTTTCATCCTTACCAAATGGTCAAAGATTTACGTACAAATACGGAAACAACCGCCATTGCTGACGTGATGAATGGTGAAATTGATGCTTTCATTCAAGCCTATCTGCGGCAAGAAAATCAATTGGTAGAGGCTTAGGTGATTGGTGATTGGTGACTGGTGACTGGTTACTGGGAGGATGAATAACCCAATGCCCCATGCCCAATGCCCAAATGATGTAAAGTTATATGTAGACAGATGAATCAAAAAATCATGAGCAATACTCCTGCAAACGAACCCAAACCCAGCTACGTCAAACTAGCCATGCGAAACATGGTAAGAAAAGGTGGCACATCCCTCAAACATTTTGGACTAACTGCTGTAGGATTGTTAGCTGTCTTAGTTGGTCTTGCTTACCTCACTCGCTAACAAAGGTGATTGCGTGCTTTCTCAATTTGAACCCCCTAAATTTGAACCCCCTATACTTGAACCCCCTATACTTGAAATATTTATAGAAAACTGTGATCAAGAGTCTTCCCCAGTTGTAGCGGAAAACATCTGGGAAAGCTGGTTTCAAAAATGGCTGGAAATTCTCACTCCTGAACTTCCACAGGCTTTAAGTTATGAAATCGGGCTGCGTTTGACAAATGATGCCGAAATTCAAGAATTAAACGCCCAATATCGTCAACAAGATAAACCCACAGATGTTTTAGCCTTTGCAGCCTTAGAAAACAACTTCCCCCAAACAGAGGAAATGCTGGCTGATCAACCTTTGTACTTGGGTGATATTATTGTATCTATAGATACTGCTGCTCGTCAAGCTGAACAACAGGAACATAGTTTAACCACAGAGTT
>NZ_BJCE01000031.1:0-33772 GCF_005402885.1 Sphaerospermopsis reniformis | reverse complement strand
CACCAATTACCAATCACCAATTACCAATTACCAATTACCAATTACCAATTACCAATTACCAATTACCAATTACCAATTACCAATTACCAATTACCAATTACCTCACTTTCTCATTTTGTCAATTTCTTTTTGTAATTCTTCAATTTGTTTTCTTAATGTTTCTGCTTCATCTTCAGGTGTTTCAACTTTAACATTTACTGCACCTTCTGATGGGGTTTTTTGATAGTTACCTTGCTTGATTTGCTGATATTCTTCTGATACTGCCCAAGTGCGTAAATAATGCACTCTATCTACAGGGAAAGGATGACTCATCATCATTCCTTGAGCGCCATTATACATGAGAAATTTATATACTTGATTGAGTCTATTATCATCTAGTGTTTGATATTTTTCTGACTGCTGAATAAATTCTTGTAAACTACATTCATGGGCATATTTATTACTACCGCCTGATATTTTCATCATGGTTGAGATGACTGTATTGAGGTCATCCATGACTAATAATGCGGCGCGATCTGCGGATAATTCGGCTTTACGTCGCCATTCAAAAAAGGCAAAAATTAAAGCTTGAGTGACTAAATTTCCCAAACCAAAGGTTAATTCGCCAATGGTAGAAGCGGCGCTCATTGCCCACATCGCCATTTGAATTAAAATAGTATGACCACATTTAATATGCCCCAGTTCATGGGCTAATACTGTCCTAATTTCGGCTTCATTGAGTAAGTCGAGTATACCAGTGTTAACTACTATGTAAGGATTTTCTTGCCCTAGTGCGTAGCTGTTGGCTTGGGGGTTTTGTGAAATAAATAGTGCTGGTTCTGGGTAAATATCCAGATCCCGTACACATTCGCGAAACATCTGGTAAATAGTGGAATATTGGCGTGGTCCAACTTGGATATTATTGCCCATTAAATAAATTAATTGCGGACGTTCATAGACAAATTCCACAAATTTACGAGCGATTAAATCAAAGCCCGGTAAACTGCGTAAAGCTTCCTCGGCTTGGCGATCTAGTGGATGTCTGAAGGCTTCGCTGGAAATTCCTTTGTAAGTTGGCATAATGTAAAGATGTTAGTGAATGGTGATTGGGGACTGGGGACTGGTGACTGGGGACTGGGGACTGGTGACTGGGGACTGGGGACTGGTGACAGGAGGAAGAAGAAAAATAAATATTCCCTATTCCCTATTCCCTATTCCCTATTCCCTATTCCCTATTCGCTATTCCCTATTCCCTATTCCCTATTCCCTGACAACATAATAAAAGTGTGGCAGTTCGGAAAAAAGTCATTTGTTATGGGATGAAAAGCGCGTGATTGAGGCTGAAGTTCATTTATCACTACATAACTTTCTGCGATCGCAAGAGGGTTTTCCAACTTGGCCTCACCACTTGACGATGGCACGGTTGGTAGCACGGGCTTTGCGTTTGGGACGTAGTGCTTTAATTCAAGTCGGGGCTGTTTGTGGCTACCAGGGTCGATATCGCACCAGTTTTATCGCGTCTGCTTTGATGTGGCATGGTCCTGTAATTATTGTGGCATCGGCAACTGTCCAGCAGCGTTTACTAAATATAGAAATTCCCAGGTTACAGCAGTGGTTATCAGCTAATAAACCCATTAGAACAGGTGAAGTTTGGCCTGGTTCTGATTTTCAAGGGTTGCTGTTAACTTCCCCCCAAGCTTGGTTAAAAGGGCAGTTGGCTGATAATGGTAGTTTTCCCCCTAATATTCCTACTATTATTGATGGTGTTGATGATTTGGAAGATTGGGTACGTGATCAGCTAACTCAAGATATTCAACCTCATGACTGGGAGCAACTGATGTTGGCTTGTCCCCAGGAAGCTGAGGTAATTCGGGAAGCTAGGGTACAATTGACACATGAATTATTCCAACATCCAGAAAACCCGTACCACTGTTATCTGATTTCTCAAAGGGAAATTGAAATTTTACAAGGTTTGTATTCTAGCTTCGAGTCTATAAGTAATCTACCAAAAAGCTGGCAGGAATTTTGGCTGCTGTTCCAAAACTTGACCGAGGATTTTTCTCCTACTACCATCACTCCATCACCCCATCACCCTATTACCCTATCTTCTGCTCTTTTCTGGGCTACTATTGCTCGTCGTCAAGGATTATTTTCTTTACATTATGCCCCGATGGAATTGGCTAAAATACTCGCCCCTATTTGGCAGCGGCAACCTGTGGTATTGATTGGTAGTGCGGTAGAACCAGAAACGGAAGTTCCTCTATTTCGTCAGCGTTTGGGGTTGGAGGATGTGACTTGTTTGAAGTTTTCTAGTGATAGTCAAGGGGAGGCAATTCAACTTTATGCACCCTATAAGTTGCCTTTACCTAATACACCGGAATTTCAAGGGGCGTTTATTCATCAAGTTCGTACTTTGGTTTGTTTAAGCGCTACATCTCCAGGTATGACTGTGGTTTTGGTGGGGGATGTGCCGCTGAAAGCAAGGGTGGGGGCAATTTTGGCTTCGGAGTTTGGTTCACGGGTACAGGTGGAAAAAACTTGTTTGGATGAAAATGGAATTTTGGTGAGTGGTTGGGAATTTTGGCGATCGCATCAAGATGTTTTACCAGCACCCCGGTTGTTAATAATTGCAACTTTGCCTTTACCATCTTTGGAAAATCCTTTGGTGGCTGGTAGGGTAGCTCATTACAAGCGATCGCACCAAGATTGGTTTAGGTTATATTTATTACCTACTGCTTTAAGTGAACTGCAACGAGCGATCGCCCCAGTCCGGGAAAATCAAGGTATCGTGGCTTTACTTGATAGTCGTGTTGTGAACCGCAGTTATGGCGCTCAAATTCTCGCTGCTCTAAGTCCTCTAGCACGCTTAAATTATCTCGATCCCAGTCTGTTTTCTCCCAATAATGAAGACAATTCAAATGGGTGATTGGTGATTGGAAAACTAAAAATTCTCACTCCTGACTTCTTTCCAAAATCGCCGTGATTCCTGCGAACATAGATTAAGAAGCTAAAACGAACTTTAAATTATTGATTATGGGTGAAGCAAAACGTCGTAAAAGCACACTAGGAGAACAATACGGGCAAGAAACTCGCATTTTACCCTGGGTTCCTATCACTAAATCTCAAGCGGAATTGTTTGTGAAAATCACTACTCGCGGAGCTTGGATTGGTATTGGCGCTATGGTAGTAGTATGGGTAACAATCCGTTTTATCGGACCTGCTTTTGGTTGGTGGCAAGTAGTGGCTTAAAGTAGTGAACAGGTGATTGGTGATTGGTGATTGGTGATTGGTGATACAATGTTGGTTTTTGGATTATATTTCATGAACTCCAATCTAAAATCGAAAATCTTGTCCCAGTCCCCAGTCACATCGAAACTATTGCCTAAATGGCTACTACCTGATCCTTGATTCCGCTATCTTCAGAGGAAGTCTGTAGATTTGGGGTTTTCTGTGTCTAAAATTTAGTATAAAATTTAACAAAATTTACTTAGGTTTGCTGAATAAACGTAAAACCCAGAGAAATCAAGGGATTGAGGATGATTAAAATTAAAATTGTGCAAGGTTTTAGGTACTGTGAGCCTCAGAAAGCTTGCACTTTGTTAATCAATAGTAGATGAAGCATAAATTCACCAAAATAGAGATGGGAAGAAAAAGGCAAAAACTTACGCTAGAGTTAAGAAATACTGCTAATTCGATTAAACACTACTTATAAAGGTGTAATATGCAACTGTTACCGGGTTGACTAGCAGGAGATTTGAGTTAGGCTAAAGGCTGATTGCTGACTAAACTCAGGAGACTAGTGCTAAACATATAAAGACAATGTTAACTTTGCTAGTTTTATCTGAGATTTATATATTGCAAACTGAATTGTTTGATACGACATACAGAATAGTTATCCACTACCCTAAGCAGGGTAACTAATTACAGACTTAACTATCTGTTAGGAATTGTATAGTATACAATACCAAAGGATGGGAAAATCTAAAGAAAATATAAAAGATACTCAAATGACTGTGGTGTCTGGAGGAAAAAAGTGTTTCTGAGACTGGCACATCAACATAGGGAATTTGTCCAAGACTTGGTAATGAACTTGCAAGCCTTGGCAATAGTTTTAGAGCGTAATGGCTACCCAGCTTCTTGCTACACCTGTGGCGACCAAATGAACAGTGCTTCGTTCATGGTAAGTTTAGGAGATAATCATCTTATTCGCTTTTTAGTATCAGATTACGGAATTACTTGGACTGAAATGCGGGATGACCGCGAATTGATGAAGTTAGAAGGCGCAGAAGCAATTAGCCAATTGCAGGAACTAGCTAATCTTGTCAAGCAATCTATACAAACTTATACAAGTCATAAAACTCTTGTTAAGAAGTGATAAATTGCCTAATAAGATAGAGAAGTGTTCAGCAGTAAAAATCCCTTGGTGCAAAACTGTTTTACGATCTTGTTTATGATCTTGTTTGTTCCTCATTTACCTGCAATATGCTGTGGTAAACAGGAAATTGTTTTTTGGTAATTGGTAATTGGTGATAGCGGCTTTGTTTTTTCAACGCCTACCACCTTTTCACCATTACCGACAATGAACCTTGTTTTTGCGGTTTTGTCAAGTGTTTTGCAGGTCTGTTAAAATCTGATGGGTAAGAAAACCAATTATTCAGAAGATTGAAAATGACTCAAGAAACACCAAGTCAACCAAAATTACCACCTACCAGTGCGATCGACAAGTTAACAAAAACTGAATTTGATACTTGGTTTGAATATCCGATCAGAGTGCAGCCTCATCATACAGATTATGCTGGCATTACTTGGCATGGTACATATTTAACTTGGATGGAAGCAGCGCGGGTAGAATGTTTGCGCTCTATAGGTATTGATTTTGCTGATTTGGTAGCTTTAGGTTGTGATTTACCAGTGGTAGAATTATCAGTACGCTATCATCGCGCACTGCAATTAGGAATGATGGCGGTTGTGAAAACCCGGATGTTGGAAGTAACCGGTGTGCGAATGAACTGGGATTATAAAATTGTTTCTGCTGATGAGCAAGAATTATATGTTTCTGCTCAGGTGACATTGGTAGCATTAGACAGAGAAAGAGGTAAAATTATGCGTCAGTTACCTCCAGCAATGAAGGATGCACTGGCGAAAATTTCGGCTTCATACAAGTAATACAATTTTAGATTTTGGATTTGGGATTGGGAATCTTTTGAAATGTTACTTAACAGTATCAGCAATTAAAAATTTATTTTTCGCAAAGTTAAGTTTAATTACGCACAAGTATTTGGGAGATATTTTGAGTAATTTCAGAGATTTTCTGCCAAATATCTTGAGGTGTAATTCCAAAACCGAAGTATAATAAAACCACTATCGCTGCACAAGTTACGGCAGTTTTGATGGTGGTTTTGACTAATTTCCACAGGATGACAAATATTATCCAAGCGACTATTAAGGTAATGATCATACTCATCTTTTTCTAAAAAATAGAAAATTTTGTTAAATTAGATTATCAATTATATTCGAAAATGGCAAGATATTTAGTTATGTTAATCATTTTGCAAGCATTCATCTGTGATAAAATAATCACAATATTCAGTATATTTAGAGCTTACGCAAGATTGTAAAGGATCAAAATCAATAACTGATACTTTAAAATAACCATAAAATAACCATAAAATTACCATTGTTCAGGAGTCGGGAGCATGACAGATACACAAAAACCCAACAAACCCTTATTTTCTCAACATTATTTAAGATTTCGGATTCAACAATTACCAGAATGGCAATTAGATATTACCTCAGAATTTGAACAATTAAATAAAATCTATCTTGCCAAAAAAGCCATTTTACCCACATTAAACGAATCCCAAACAGAAGAAGAATTTATTAAACCTGTATTAGAAATATTAGGTTTTAAATATATTACTCAAGTAGTCACTCGTGGAAAAGGTAGATCCCAACGTCCAGATTATGCCTTATTTTCTAACACAGAAACAAGAGATATTGCTTACACATTACAAAGTAATGAAACCGCATTTTATAGTCAAGTATTAGCTATAGCAGAAGCTAAATATTGGGAAAGACAACTAAGTAAAGTTTCTGCTAATGATCAGCGGGATATCTTCAAAAATGAAAACCCATCTTTTCAGATTTCCAGTTATTTAACAGGTACAAATGTTGACTGGGGAATTTTAACCAACGGGAGAGAATGGCGGTTATATTATCGGTTAGCATCTTCTACAGCAACAGAATTTTATCCCATTGATTTGGTAGAATTATTAGAAAGTGAAGATGTAGATAATAAATTAGAAGATAAATTAGAGAAATTCAAATATTTTTGGTTATTTTTTAGACGTGCAGCTTTTGAAAAAGATAGCTATAATAAAAACTTTTTAGAACGAGTCAGAGAAGGAAGTACAACCTATGCGACTCAAGTAGGAAACGAGTTAAAAACATTAGTATTTGAACAGATATTTCCTGACTTAGCAGGAGGTTTTGTTGCAGATGCAGCACGACGGGGAAAAACTATCAACGAAAAACAAGTTTATGCAGCAACTTTATCATTTTTATATAAGTTGTTATTTCTATTATATGCCGAAGCTAGAAATTTGTTACCAATAACCACCGCTTACCGTGATTATAGTTTAATTAAAATTACCCAAGAAATAGCGGAAAGTCTTGATAAACAAAAAACATTAAGTCAAACTTCTACAAAGATTTATAAAGGTATTTTGAGTTTATTTGAAATAGTAGATAGAGGTGATGCAGCTTTAGAAGTACCTCGATATAATGGCGGTTTATTTCATTTTGATTTTCATGAAAACCAAGATATTAAAGATTATCCAGATAATCATTTTTTGTATGAACATCAATTATCAGATGCAGTTTTAGCACCTGCTTTAGATAAATTAGCAAGATTTGAAAAATTACCCATTGATTACAGCTTTTTAGGTGTGCGACAATTAGGATCAATTTATGAAGGTTTATTAGAATATCGGGTAGTTGTTGAAGATGGAAATACGGGAAAAGTTCATTTAGAAAATGATAAGGGTGAACGAAAATCTACAGGTTCTTATTACACACCTGATTATATTGTTAAATACATTGTTAGTCATACCCTCAAACCGATTTTAGAGGAGAGAAAACAAAAGTTTGCTGATTTAATGACGCAAATTAATCAAGTACGAGAAAATCTCAAAGATGGTAGGTTGGGTCTACAAAGTCGTAACGGTTTACAAAAAGATTTACGACGGTTAGAAAAAACTGCACAAAATACATTGTTAGATATTAAAATTTGTGATCCTGCGATGGGAAGCGGACATTTTTTAGTAGAAGCGGTTGATTTTTTAACTGATGAATTAATCAATATTTTAAATGAATATCCTGAACATAACCCAGTTTTGGAGATGTTAGAAATTACCCGTAATAGTATTTTAGAGAATTTGCAAAACCAGGGAATTACAATTGATTTGAGTAAGTTAGAAGACACTCAACTGTTGCAAAGGGTAGTAATGAAACGCTGTATTTATGGTGTGGATTTAAACCCGATGGCGGTAGAATTAGCAAAGGTGAGTTTATGGTTACATTCTTTCACAATTGGCGCACCTTTGAGTTTTTTAGATCATCATTTACGTTGTGGTAATTCGCTTATTGGTACAACTGCAAAGGAAGCGGAAGCAAAAATGCAGCAAGAAGAAAGTGGCCAGTTAAGTTTATTAACTGGTCCATTTGTGGGGTTGTTACGTGCTGCGGAAATTATGCGCGGTGTGAGTACGTTAAGTGATGCGACTTTTGCGGAGGTGGAAACTAGCGAAAGGTTGTTTAAGGAGTTTGATCAAGCTGCAAAACCTTATAAAAGATTGTTAGATGTTTATGTTTCTCAGTTTTTTGGTGTGAAACAAGCTAAGAATTGGTTAGAAAGATGGGGTACAAATGCAATTTCTGTAAATTCCGAAAATCTCAAGGATGATGATTTGTTAGTTTATGAAGATGCGACAAGGTTATTTGAGGAGAAGCGGTTTTTTCATTGGGATTTAGAATTTCCAGAGGTGTTTATTGATTTAGAAAATGCGAGTTGGAAGGATAATTCTGGTTTTGATGCTGTTATTGGAAATCCTCCTTATTTCAGTATTGATGATACTTGGGGTAAAAAATCAATAGATGCTGATTATTTACGACTTTCTTATCCTGAAATATGGATGGGTAAAAATGATATATTCTATTTCTTCTTTAAACGCGGAATTGATATTGTGAAAAATAAATGTTATTCATCTTTTATTACATCACGGTATTTCCTAGAAGCTCATTTTGCGAATAGTTTAAGAAATTTCTTGTTTCAAAATACGCACATTCAAGAAATTATTGATTTTGGTAATTTTGTAGTATTTGAAAATCTGGGTATTAAAACTTGTATTACAGTTTTACAAAAAAGAACGCAACAAAACAATAAATTAGAAGAAATAGTACGGTTTATTCAATTAGAAAGAGAAATCCAATTACAAGAAGTTGAAGATTTATTAGATAATAGTTCTATATCTGAATATTTTGCAGAAGTTGAACAATCAAAGCTAGAATCTGAGAATTGGAATCTTGGCTATCTGGAGAATTTGGATATTATAGATAGAATTGACAGTAATTGTGTTAATCTTGGTTCACTGGCTTTTATAGGGAAAGGTATGGAAACAGGAAAAAACGAAGTTTTTATAGTAGATGAGAAAACAGTCAAAGAATATGCTATTGAATCTAATTGCATTAAAAAGCTAATTAAAAATCAAGATATTAAAAAATATAGTCTGGATTTTAGAAATTTGTATATTATTTATCCTAATGATTTGGATAAGTTAAACTGTGATGAAGGAGTTGGAAAATATTTACAAGAAAAAAAGGATACTTTAACATCCAGAGCAGCATATATAAGAGGAAATTGTGAATGGTTTAAGTACACTTGGCCTCTACATAAAGATAAATATCATCTACCTAAAATAATTGTTCCCTATATTGCACCAGAAAATAGATTTGCACTTGATGAAAAAGCTGAATATATTAGTTTAACTGACACAACTGTTATTTTTCCTATTCCTGAAGTAGAACTTGATATTAAGTTTATCCTTGCGCTTCTTAATTCTAACCTTCTCAATTATCGTTATCGCTTTATTGCTAAACCTAAAGATTATCGCTATGAATATTTGGAAAATACATTAAGGAGAATACCTATTCCTAAAATATCCTTTACAACTCCCCCAGAAAAACGCCAAGAACATCTACAAAATCTCATTAACCTTTACCAACAATATCAAATTAATCATCACCCTAATAACCTACTTATGCAAATTGAACACTACCTTAACCAACAACCATCAGAAGCGGATGTAATTCATGATTTACTTGCATATTTAGCAGAACAAATGATAGAATTAAATAAACAAAAACAAACAGAAACCAAAGGATTTATCAGATGGTTAGAAAGATTTATTGGTACTGATATTGATAACCTCACCAATAAATCGAAAATTCAGAATTATTTAGGTGATTATTATAAACAAAAACAAGGAGATAATCATTTAACCTTAGATGAATTAATTGATATTCTCAAGAAAAACAAAAAGAAAATCAAAATTGATATTACCACCAGAAAAGAACAGGAAACTTTAGGTAAAGAATATCAATCGAGTTTAAATGTTCTCTTACCTATTAAACAGCAGTTAAAACAATGTGATTGGTTAATTGATGAAATTGTTTATAAATTATATGGTTTAACAGAGGAAGAAAAAGCGATAATTGAGGGAGAAAATAGGTAAGTAATTTATCAAAATTTGTAAATAGAGTTATTTCTGGCGCTATTGTTATGTTAAAATTGGTTTTATATTGTAGAGTGCGTCAGGAATCAAAAATATGTTATTTGCAGAATTGATGTACTGTGACTTACCCTATTAATGTTACAGTTACGTACCAGTTACGTAAATTATTATTATGAAAGTAGTAATTACAAAAGACTAAAATTACAGTGAAATTACCTTATGAATACTCAATTAGTAGAATATATCGCTCAAATCATCCTCTCTTTATCTCCAGAAGAAAGGCAACTTTTAAAAAGTAAAATTAATCATGTTCAATCATCTTCACAGTTAGCAAATTCAACACAACAAGATATTTCAGATTTAGAACAAAGGTTAAAGAATTTTGAGACAAAATATCAAATGTCTTCTAGTCAATTCTATCAACAATTTCAAGCAGGTAATTTAGGAGATGAAATAGAGTTTTTTGAATGGAGTGTATTTTATGAAATGTGGAATAATGCTCAACAGCATATTAAAATTAATAACTAATGTAAATTTATTGTATAATTAAAATAAGCAAAAAAATCAAACAAAACAATGGAAGTTATCACAGTCACTAAAAATGGACAAATCACTCTTCCTGAAAATTTAATAAAACAATTAAAACTACATGAAGAGTCTAAATTATCCTTAAAAATAGAAGCAGGAAGACTAATTTTAACACCGATTACAGAAGATGTTGAACTATTGGAACAAGATGGTATATTAACTTTTTCTGCTCATTTAACTACTGATGAAGATATTAATACACTGATTGAAAAATTACGATACTAAAAAAATTAGATGTCAAAAGTATTATTTGATACCTCTGTAATTGTAGCAGGGTTATGGTTAGAACATCCAGAACATCAGAAATGTTTACCTTGGTTACAACAAGTACAAACACAAGCAATTCAAGGAATAATTTGTACTAGAACATTAGCAGAACTTTATCGAGTTTTAACAAGTCTTCCTATTAAACCTCGTCTATCTCCTCGAATCACTAAACAACTGATTGATACTAACTTAAAACATTTTGAAATTATTCCTCTAACTACAGAAGATTATCAAGAAGTAGTTGAACAAATGGTGAATTTAAACATTATGGGGGGTGTAATTTATGATGCTTTAATTGCTCACATTGCTATTAAACATAATATTGATCAGATAGTTACTTTAAATGCTAAAGACTTTATACGATTGAGTAATGAAATTGCTGAATTAGTAATAGTTCCTTAATCATTTAAAGAAGGAATAAAGAAAGGAGATATTATAAACCAGAAAATATAAAAGGATGGTTAAATCAAATAAGATCCCCGACTTCTTGAAGAAATCGGGAATCTAGAACTTAAACCACAGAAATAAACTGAGGTTGAGTAGCTAACTTTTCAGTAGCAGTAAAAACTTCCTGTCTAGCCCATTGATCTGCTGCTAAAATGTCATCTAAAGAAGGATTTTGTTTGTTATCATTTTGATGGCGATCGCACACCCATTCAATACACCGCGCAATATCCAAATAGCCAATTTTCTCTTCTAAAAATAGCGCCACAGCTTGTTCATTTGCCGCATTTAAAACCGCAGTCATCGAACCGCCGGCTCTACCAGCAGCATAAGCTAAATTCATGCAAGGATATTTTTGATGATCCGGTTCACGGAAAGTTAAATTACCGCATTTTACTAAATTCAATCTTTCCCAATTTGTGTAAATTCTCTCTGGCCAAGACATCGCATAAAGCAACGGTAAACGCATATCTGGCCAACCCAGTTGAGCCAAAACAGAAGTATCTTGTAACTCAATTAAAGAGTGAATAATACTTTGGGGATGAATGACAATTTCAATATCATCATAATCCATTCCAAACAAATAATGGGCTTCAATTACTTCTAACCCCTTATTCATCAAAGTTGCTGAGTCAACGGTAATTTTTTTACCCATTGACCAATTAGGATGTTTAAGAGCATCCGCAACTTTAACTGTGGGCAATTTTTCCACAGGCCAATCTCGAAAAGCACCACCAGAAGCAGTCAATAATATCTTTTTTAACCCATCTTTGGGTACACCTTGCAAACATTGAAAAATTGCCGAATGTTCCGAATCTGCGGGTAATAGTTTCACTCCGTGTTTTTCCACCAAAGGTAAAACCACAGGACCCCCAGCGATGAGAGTTTCTTTGTTTGCTAAAGCAATATCCTTACCCGCTTCAATCGCTGCGATAGTAGGGAGTAAACCCGCGCAACCAACGATACCAGTAACAACACTTTGGGAATCGCCATAACGGGCAACTTCAATCACTCCCGCTTCCCCAGCGAGTAAAATAGGTTGGGGATCAAGGTCCTTAATTGCTTCCTGAAGTTCTGGTAACTTATCAGCAGCAGAAATGGCGGCTATTTGGGGGCGAAACTGGCGAATTTGCGCTGCGAATAACTCCACATTGCGCCCAGCAGCTAAACCAACTATACGAAACTTGTCTGGATGCCCAGAAACGATATCTAAAGTCTGAGTACCAATAGAACCGGTAGAACCAAGAAGGGTAATAGCTTTCACAATGATTTAACAATTTACGGATACTCTTAACTATAAATTGTTAAGGACTCACTTTTAACACTCACCACCGTCTAATTTGCACTTATGTCAAGATTGAATTTATTATATTGTTATTGCGTTGGATATATAGCCGAACCAAAGTATAGTATACTGCTAAATTTGACGAGATTTAACTATTATTTTCCAATTCAGATTCCACAACTCCAAACTTTACTTTATTATATAAATTCTGTAAAGAAATTTCAAAAGGTACAGTTACAAGAGATATGTTTTCATCTTCTTCATCGTACTCATATAAATTCCATCTTTTCTTGCCAGTTTTAGAAAATTGTTCTACATGAATGCGGGTTTGATCAATTAATAAATATTCTTGAAAATTGGGAATTGTTCTATAAGCTGCAAATTTATCTTCTCTATCGTAACCTTTGGTTGATTTAGATAAAACCTCAATAATTACCTGGGGGTTGGTAATTGTATCTGTGCGATTATTGAAAAATTCTGGTTCATCTGCAATAATCATCACATCTGGATAAGTGTATATTAGTCTTTGGGGTATCCATAGACGTATATCACTGTTAAAAACTTCATATTTGTCTTGTTGTCTAAAGGCAAAATTTAGCTCGGCGTAAAAATTACCTGTAATGCGGTTATGATTTATAGATGCACCAGCCATCGGAATGATTTGTCCTTCAATATATTCGCTTTTGTAGTCCGCAGTTGCTTCTAATTCTAGATATTCCTCTGGGGTGTAATATTGCTTTTGGGTGAGTTGCATATTTTTGATTAGTTTGATTAGAAAGCTATGTATATCAGTTTAACATATTAGTAATAGTTATTGCTTAACTAGGTTGTATATTGATTTTCTAATGTTTCCAGTCTGTTGCGTCAGAGATGTAACCAAAGTATGGTATTTGTGAATGACGACAAACATCAAAATTTAGCTTTTTTCCCGCTGTTTCCTGTGAGTATTTGCATTTTAATAAAATTCGGTTTGTCTTTTGAATTAGCAGGTATATTAGGATCTTTATAAAAATTCAGTATTAGCCTAAAACATTTTAACAACAGGAGGTGATCCAACATTACTTTACTTATCTCATCGAAAAGGATGGCTAGTTAATCCTAGCAATCTCACAGCAGAATACATAATTTCAAAAATAAACTTAGGTGCTAATTATTTAGCAGGTAGCTTTAAATTTGTCGAAAGCTATAATTTATTTGTGGATGATGATCAAAAACAGAAAATTAATAATGTTCTTAGTAAATACCCGAATATTATAAATGATACAAATGCTTTTATTGCTCATTTAAGGTAATTCAAGGTAATCAATTTATTTCCCGCTTATCAATACTTTTTCACTAATCATGATCAATTTATCTAACAAAACCTGCAAAGAATACTTAATTTATTTTGCTCCTGTATTTTTATTAGTTTATTTGGTATTAGAAACATATCAAATAGATTTTAGAGTCTTTTACGTGGCTGGTAAATCCGTACTATACAATTTAGATCCTTATTTAAATCACGTTTCCCAATTTCCTGAACTATATGTACCAGTTAACGCCCATGACGCACCTACATCTGGCTTTCTTTACCCGCCTTTTGCAGCTTTACTTTTTGCACCTTTAGGTTTTTTTTCTTATGCCATAGCTAAAATGATTTTTAGTCTAATAATTATTTTTATCTTAATTATTTTCAGCTTTCATTTCCTGAGAAAAAGTCAATTTAAACTACCAGGAGAAGCAATTTTATTTATAATGTGTAGTTTTCCTATATTTGCTACATTTGAAAGAGGGCAAATAGATACTTTAGTTATGTATTTAACATTTCTATCATTTGATGTATTTCAAAATAGGAAACCCAACTCATTTTTAACTGCATCTTTCCTGTTAGCTATAAGTAGTTGTATCAAAATTTTTCCTATAGTTACGTTACTTTATTATCTAGTTAACAAAAGATTTAAATACTTAATTTCTGCAATATTATTTACAACTCTATTATTTTTCCTACCCTTATTATATTTTGATTTTTCAGTCTATCAACATTTCTTTCAAGTCATATTACCAAATATATTTGGAGAAATTACCACATCAGAAACCATCAATACTCATGGACAAAATGTAGTTAATAATTTAGTAATTGCTATAGGAAATACAGGTTTAGAAAATACAGGTTTACTCGCTAGTCGTAATCTTTCTAATGGATATATGAATCCCTTTTTAAAAAATAATACTCTTGGTGCATTGCTAATTGGATTAGCAGCCATGATATCACTATTGATACTTAATCGTAAAAATAGCAAAGAATATCAATTTTATGCTATTTTAAATACTATTAACTTATTTAATCCAAAAGCATGGATTATGGGTTTAGTCTGGTATTTTCCCACATTTTTTAGTTTATATCCTCAAGTCAATAAATGGGGTAAGTTTGTAATTTTGATACCTATATTTATGCCACCATTTACTAATACTAATGCCATGTTAGCAGTTGTTATTACTTTGTTATTTTCCGTATGTTTAAATAATCAGAAGTTTGGCAGATATCTGTTAAAAAGAGAATACATAAACCAAGACAATGAAACTACAATATAAATTTAATTTTTTTAGCAGCATATAAACACATACCTAATAAAATCAACCCCTCACGAAAATGGGAAATATTAGATTTACCATAAGTCCTTTCTTGATACCTGACAGGTACTTCCACAATGTGCAAATTTAACTTTGCTGCACCAAATAATAAATCAAAATCTCCAAAAGGATCAAAATCTCCAAAATAACTTCGATTATTTGCTATTTTTTCATAATCTTCTCGCCATAAAACCTTAGTTCCACACAGAGTATCTTTAATATTACAATCCAACAAAAAAGATATTAACAAAGCAAAAAATTTATTAGCAACAGAATTTAACCAAGGCATTGCTTGATGAGAATAAGGATACACTAAACGCGAACCATTAATAAATTCACCGTGATTTGTAGCTATAACTTCTACAAATTTGGGTAAATCTTCTGGTTGTACAGTTAAATCAGCATCAAGAATTATTAAAATATCTCCCGTTGCTTTTGCAAATCCTAATCTTACCGCATCTGCTTTACCTTTACCTGTTTGTTTAAATGCTTTAAGCGTAAAATTTCCTTGATAGTTATTCACCACTTCTTGAATTTTATCCCAAGTATCATCTTGGGAATGTCCTTCAATAAATATTACCTCTGTACTTTTACCTAACTCTGGTAAACGTTCTACCGCAGCAGCAATATTTCCCGCTTCATTTCTCGCAGGAATAATTACACTGACATTATATTTTTTGACATCATTAATATTTTCATACCAAGCGGGACGGGCTATGACATAATTAGTTAAACATAGATGATTAACAATGGGCAAATAACCAATATATTGATTAATAAAATTAGTAATAATTGGTATTTGTTTAGGTATTAAAAATCTTCTGCCAATTTTTACTGGTTGATAACCTGTAATAGCTAAAAAATTCATCATATCATTCATTGATAACCAGTTTTGTGGAGGTTGGGGACGACGTTGATTAATTTTTTCCGCAAACCGCAGCACCGGTTCCCAAAGAAAGTTATGAAATACTAAAATAATTCTCGTTCTGGGATGACAAAACATTTTTACCCGTTCCATGACTACTTGAATATCTGTCAGATAACCAAGCACACCAGATAAAATAATAAAGTCAAATTTACAATAGGAGATAGGAGTATTACTAAAAAAATCTAGATTCATGTTTTCAGCATCAAAACAATAAAAATCTAAATCAGGATATTTATCCTTAGCAATAGAAACTACTGTTTCTGAAAAATCAATACCTACACCTAATTTGGGGTTAGTTGCTGCTAATAAATCTCCCGTACCGCATCCTATTTCTAAAACATTGCTACCCGATGGGATAATGAAATTATGTAATTTTTGGATATCTTGATAATAATATTTATTGCGACGATTCCACCAATCTAAGTCAAAGGCGATTTTATCGAAATATTGTTTGACTTCTGCTTTGAATGAGTTATTTTTCATGATGATAAAGATTAATGTTTGTTTAATTTTTGTAAATGAGTTTCCAACCTTTGACTGTACCCATAATCTCATATTTATTTAAAGTATTTGTGGGTATCTTAGGAGTTATCCAGGCATAGCTATTAGTTTGTAAATCTTGTATTTTTGTTATTTTACCTAATTGTGGTGTATAGAAACTTAGCAACATGAAAGTTTTTGAAATTTCTACTTCTGAATAATTAACAACTTCAGCATCTGATTTATTATTGACTGGGTTATCTATAACAAAGTTAATAGGTTTAACAGCAAGAATTTGATGAATTTGCGGTTGTTGGAGTTCGGTTCTGAAAACTGGATTTCTATCACCTAAAACACCTATAAATCCAAGGGTAGTTATTGTTAAATAAGGAGATATAACCCAACTAGCAAGCCAATATTTATTAGGCAAGAATTTACGATTTTTCCAAGTAGTATTAATAGTTGCCCAGCTTGCGCCTAAAATAATTCCTAATATACCATATTGCTGGATTTCTGGAGTGAGAGAGATTACAGGTAAGTGAATATTTAAAGTTATTAATGAACCTAAGACTAATAATAAGATGCCCAAGGTTGTAAAGGCAGACAATAAATAAGATATGATTTGATTTACTCGTTTTTTACGAAGTTGGTAAATATCTTCAAATCTTATTAGTGCTACAGATGCAAACAAAGCCATAAATGGTAATATTTGCAAAGGATAATAAGGTGTACGAGTTCTAAAACTACAGAGTAGAATAAACAAGATAATTGGATAACCTAGCAACAGAGATATACGATTATTTCGGTAAAACAAAATACACACAATCCCTATAACGCTAAATAATGCCCAAGGAAACGTATTTAAAGGTATATTCCAAAAATAATAAAATGTGCCTGGGTTGTATGTGTCATCAGCAGATAAATAAAGCAATTTTCCAAATAAATCTGTTACAGGAAAAAAACTATTATATTTCAGGCAACTCAAAGTTAACCAAATGATTACAGGAATAAAACCAATGATTAAACCTAAATAAATGCCAATATTTTCTAAATACCGATGTTGTTTATTCCTGAATATTAAATAAGGAATAATTGCTACTCCTGGTAAAATAATCATGAAACTTTTAATCAGGAATCCTAAACCAAAAGTAGCACCTGCTAAAATTCCCCAGAGGATTTTTTGCTTTTGCTGTTTATTGCCTAATTCTTCACCACGTAATAAAGCCCAAATTCCCAGTAGTTCAACACAAACTAATGGAGTATTTTGAGTTGCAGAACGTCCTTCAAATATCCATATTGGCATTAAACATAGAATTATTGCTGCTAAAAAAGCAACTTGGCGATTTAGTATAATTGTACCAATTTGATATATCAGGATAACGCTAATAATACAGCTAATAATGCTAGGTAAACGGGCGCTAAATTCGTTGATGCCAAATATTTGATAAGTTAAAGCTATTAACCATTGGATACCAACAGTGCGATCATATATAGGTGTACCCCACCATTGGGGTGTTAACCAGTCCTGTGTTTCTAACATCCAACGGGCTTGTATAGCATAATATGCTTCATCATAGGCCAATAAACTATTATTGCCATTGTTCGCAAATAACAATAATGCACTTAATAGTAGTAAGATAAACTGTGGATGTTTATGGATAACACTGGATAACCTTAGTTGCACCATTGCCGCATACCCCTGTAACTGGTAATATAGTAAATTTTAATACGTTAGTTAAGAAATAATGCAAATTATACCACGGTTCGCTGCTGTTGCTATCCAATTGTCAAATATAAGTAAAGATAAGTATTTAAAGTTCAATTTGAGGTGATATGGAAAACAGATCAGTTCGTCCTCGTGGTTTGGGAAGTAATGAAGAATTTACTAAAAATTTATTTCAGAAATTAGAAACAAATCCAAAATACCAGAAACAATATCAACGAGATGGTGTATTTTTATTTGTTAGAAACTAATTCAATAATTTGCAAAAAAATAAAATGTTACCAGCACGCAAAAAAATTAAATTGCTCTTACCCTTAATTATCTGCACTGTATTTATTCTTTGTGCTGCAATAGGAATGCTGATTAATCCAGATGCTTTTCATAAATTAGTTTCTCCTACACAACTACGTCCAATCTTATATTACTATATGGACGTAGAACATTATGCAGAAATGGCTGTTAATCCCAGTTGCAAAGCATTTTATCCCCTGTGGCCTTTTATTATTCGTAACCTATTTCATCCCCAAACTATAGAACAAGCAGCGCATTATTTCGTCATTGTATCTTCTGTGATATTTTTTATCACTAATTTTTTAATTTTCTCGCTGTTCAAAACAGCTTTAACGCGTACATATTTAGCTTTCTCAATAATGTTAGCCTATACTGTTAACCCAATGGCAATATTTAGAGTTATTGGTTACACAGAAAGTATGTTTTCCTTGTTTAGTACGTTATTTATCTGGCTGTGTTTACCCAATAATAAAATTAATCAAAACCTCAAACTTGGTTTTTTATTCATCATTACATTCTTGATGAGTTTAACCAGACCTATATTAATTCAAGTATTTTTTGCAACCATATTAACTTTAATAACTATTATTGGTTTGGCAATGTTGAAAACCAAGATATATTCTTGGAAAAATTTATTAATTCATCTGCAAAAATATCATCGAGAAATTAAAACAACTGTCACTATTTGGGTTGCCTCTTTATCAGGTTATGCTGTTTATGGTAACTATTGTCTCCAAACTAGAGGTAATTTTTTTGCACCTTTTGAAGATCAACGTCTTTGGGGCAAGAAATTAGGTATTCATTTAGAACTTCTACTATTTCCAAAATCACCTTTAGTTGATATTATAGGTTTTTACCTGCCTTTGATAATTTTGTTATTGTCTCTAATTTTGACATATTATAAATATACACAAAAACAAAATATTATATTAGTACCAAGATATAGAATTTGGTGGAGTATTCTTTATTTATATCCACCTCTTTTAATTTTAATATATGGGTTTAATTTTTTCAAAGCAATGAAGAATAAAATCACTTTCACTCAAATAAAAATTCATGATTATACTAATAATTTAGCAGTTAACTATATATTTTGGTTTTGTGTGTATTTTACAACTGCTCATTCATTAATTCAATTTTTTACATTTGATCGGTTAATGAGTTTAGCCAGATATATATTTGCGACCCCTTTCTTTTTCCTTCCTTTAGGATATTTGTATCGTTGTATTCCTGGTAAAATAAAATATCAAACTTTGCTATTTATGAGTTTAATTTCTGCGGTGATGTTAGTAGAACAATGGATTAAATATGGTCAAGATAAATGGTTAGGTTAATAAATAAACTTAATAAGTAATATAATAAATCAGCCCATCTACTCCCTAGTTATCCCCATATACAACGAAGAAGCAAACATTAAGCATGGGTATCAAGTAATACTTTCATTCTCAATGTCTAGGGGATTAAGAAAATCTTTTAAAATATCTTCTGGTAAAGGTGAATTAAAGTCAGAAGCAATCACCACCTTACCACGATCTAAACCCGGTATTCGCGGTAATGGCTGCTGGTAAAAAGGTAAAATACGAGCCACAGGAGTACCACCTTGAGAAAGAATAACTTCTTCTCCTGAAAAAACTCTACGGAGTAATTCTCCAAAATCACCTAAGTTATCTGGGAGTTCTGCGTTATACATTGTTAAGTTAATTAGTGGTAAAATTCATGTTAATTCTTTAGCTTATACTCCAATTTTACTATACTTTAAACTTATTTTCTTGATTTTCTGCAAACTATCTTTGTACTCTTAACTTCTCAACTTAACCAACCGTAATTATAAATTATCCATCAAATCAATTATCACCGTGAATCAGCCCATATACTCCCTAGTCATCCCCATCTACAACGAAGAAGAAAACATCACAGAAATGTATCGCCGTCTCACTCATGTCATGGAACAATTAGACGGTGAAGTTGAACTGATTTTAATTGATGACGGTAGCCGCGATCGCTCTTTAAGCATGATCCGCGAATTACACCATCATGATAGTCGAGTCCGTTACCTAAGTCTAGCGAGAAATTTTGGTCATCAAGTCGCAGTCACAGGAGGTCTAAATTTTGTCCAAGGTAAAAGCATTATCGTCATGGATGCTGACTTACAGGACCCACCAGAATTAATTTTAACCATGATTGACAAATGGCATGAAGGGTATCAAGTAGTTTATGCCCAGCGCAAGTCCCGTCAAAAAGAAAATTGGTTCAAACGCTTAACAGCATATCTTTGCATATCTTTTTTATCGCATTCTCAAACGTTTGGCTAAAGTTGACATCCCTGTAGATACAGGCGACTTTTGTTTAATGGATAGACAAGTAGTAGATATTCTCAATGCTATGCCAGAACGTAACCGCTACATTCGTGGTTTACGTGCTTGGGTAGGTTTTCGTCAAACATCCGTACTTTTTGAAAGAAGCCCTCGTTATGCAGGAGATGTAAAATATACCTTTGGTAAATCTCTATCCTTAGCAATTGATGGTATTATCTCATTTTCCACAGTTCCTTTAAGACTGGCAACCTATTTAGGTATCATATCAGCTACTATTGCCTTAATTATGATCTTGTTAGTTATTTATTGGCGAATATTTGCACCAGTATCTAATTTAATAGGTTACACATTAATTACTATTGCCATCTTTTTCTTAGGTTCAGTGCAGTTAATTTGTATTGGTATTTTAGGTGAATATATTGGTCGAATTTATGAAGAAGTCAAAGGTCGTCCTCTTTATACATTAAAGGAAATGGGAGGTTTGACAAAAACTTAATTAGCTCAAATAATCTAATTATTTAATTCCCTAATTTGTCTATCTTTTTGTTTAATAAAAAATCACCATTAAAATACTCAGGAAATACCAGTGTCACCCCAAGAATTTAGCCTACTCCTCTTCTCAGTCCTCATCAGCGTTGCTGGACAATTTTTCCTCAAAACAGGAGCCATGAAACTAGGAAAAGTTCATGCAGGTAACATTATTAATCTCATCCTCAACATGATCACCATACCAGAACTATTATTAGGACTAACCTGTTATGGTATTGGTGCGATCGCATACATATTACTACTAACAAGAGTTAACCTTAGCGTTGCTGCTCCTGCGGTATCCGTTGGTTATATATTTTCCGTCTTATTGGGTTTCTTTATTTTAAGAGAACCTATTTCTGTGATGCGTCTTGTAGGATTAGGTTTTATTGTTACAGGAGTAATCTTAGTAATTTGGCGCAAATAAAATCCAATTCAGAATTATTTATACAGCAGTATCTATATTAACAAATAATTCAGACTCAATCATGGGAAACTATGATTAGTTGTTTTTTGTCTATCTATTCGATAGATTTCTAAAAACAACAAAATCAAGTGAAAAATTTTATTTTTTCTTTTACAGGCAGGAAGAAACTTCAAGGTTAAAATATACATCTCCAGTAATGTTAATGATAGTATGTGTCCTTATTTTGGGTTAGATACTCTATTCCTCAAAGCTGGTTATGTGGAATAATTATTAATTTATTACCTGTAGTTATGGATAAAAGTAAACAAGTCATAGATTCCATACTTAAGGAAGTAACTGAATGGTAAATTTCACCGTTTGAGGCAACCAAATTCCAGTAAGTATAAATTGTCTACTTAAATTTCATAATTTCTGTAATTTACCATTGTAGTTTTGATGATTACCAGTACCTAACTGAGTATCTAACATTTAGAAAAAAAATATGTTATAAACTACCGTCATCAACGTGAGCGACGGTTTAACCCTTGAAGGAGCTATGCAGTGGAAAATAATAAGTCATTTTTTTGGACGCAGGGAATATTGATTGTATTGCTGTGTTTAACTGGTACTTTGGGTATTGGGTTAATGATGCTGGTGAGGGCAAATACCTCTAAAGCTCAAAATAACCAGCGTATCAACATCAATGAGATTGCGGCTAATACAGGCACTCAGCAGCGAATTGAGAAATTCAAAGCTGCTATGCTTACTACTTGGCAAAAAGAAGCACAAGCAAAAGGTATTATCACTGATGTACCATCACGCTTTCAAGGAGCAACAATTAAATTTGCAACCCTACCTCCAAACCAGAAAGTTATTGCCCTCACCTTTGATGATGGTCCTTGGCCAAAAAGCACTGCCCAGGTTCTAGATATTCTCAAAAAAAATAATATTCCAGGTACATTTTTCGTTGTTGGGCAAAATGTAAAAAATTATCCTGATTTAACTAGACGTATAGTTGCTGAAGGCCATTCTATTGCTAATCATACCTGGCATCATTGGTATCATCACATGAACGCCCAAGCCGCAGCTTATGAAGTTGCCAATACCACAGATATTATTTTTAAAACTACAGGGGTGAAATCCGGTTTATTTCGTCCACCTGGTGGAATTATGACTAATGGTGTCGTATCCTACGCCAGAAATAATAAGTATGCAATTATTATGTGGTCATCTGACTCTATAGACTATTCCCGTCCTGCTGTACCTAGACTTATTAACAATATATTCAAATCGGCAAAACCAGGGGGTATTGTTTTAATGCACGATGGTGGAGGCGATCGCACTCACACCGTCCAAGCCTTACCAGAAATTATCAGTAGATTCCGTAAGCAAGGCTATAAATTTGTTACTGTTCCCGAACTCTTGGAAATGCAAGATCAAAAGCAACAGTTAGCTGCTATTCAATAATGGACAATTGACAATGAACAATTGACAATTACCTCTCCCTTCTAGGGAGAGGATTGAAAAAACGGAATTTTTTGATTTTTTCCCCTTGAAAGAGGAGGTTTTAAACCTTGAATGAAACAATTGTCAATTATCAATTGTCAATTATCAATTGATAAGAAGTTGCCCCTTGAGGCAGGAGAAAGGAGGCAGGAGGTAAATATTTCTCGTTTTCTCGTTCCCATACTCTGTATGGGAATGAATTTTAGAATTTTACTTTTTCATTTTTTTTTGCTGGACAAAACTATTAAATACTGTTAAAATAGATAACATAAAATCACTTTTTTAGGTGTATATTTTTGCGTCCACAAGAGATTAAGGAACAACTCAAGTCATTAATTGAGGCAGCATCAACCATAGATCCCAGTTTAGAAATTAGGTTAAAACAAATTAATCGTTGGGTTAAAGATGTTAAACCTGGTTCTTTGACTGCTAAAAAGTTTGTCCTCTTTTTCCTACAACAGATAATTATTGATGCTAGAACTTACTTAGACATCAAAAGTTTAACTGATGAAGATAAACGACAGCAGTATTATCAGGAAATGAACCCTTGTCAGAGATATTGGTATAGTTATCTTTTTCCTCAATGGTTGGCAGAAAAAGATCCTGATTTTGAAACCTGGAAAAAAAAATTAATGGCTGGAAATTTTGATCAAAGTGATACTCAAATCTTAACAGCAGTAGCTAAAGAGATTAAACAGCGCGGGTGGGATTTATGGCAATCTTATATTGCTGATGTAGCTATGGCAACTGATATAATTGTTAGTTATGAATTACAACATCCTTTGTGTGTTCAACTTACTAGCTTATCTGATGTTAATTCTCAAGATAAATTTACTAAATGGGAAAATAAGTTAAAATATTGGGGTATAGAAAGAGGGTTATTTTTAAGTTATAATCCTGGTATGGATGGATTTATTAAGCAAATCGTTGATATTTCATTAGAGAATAGCGATCATTTGCCAATAGGAGTTTACTTAAAATTTAATTTATAGTTTTTAATTTATAGTTTTTTAGTTGTATTTGCAGTTTGAGGATAAAGTGTCATCATGGTAAAAGAAATAGAAATTAAAAAAACAGATAATTTTACACAATACCTTGAACATTTAGAAGCAGGTAAAAGGTTACAGGAAGATTGGATAAATCATGGTATTAATTGTGTAGATTTATATTTTGAGAATATAGATGGTGATTGGTTAGAAACTTGGGGAGATGATGACGATGAACCAGGTTATATAGAAAAATTGACGGCTTTCTTAGAAAGTGATGATATAGTAGCTGTGAAGGTACGCAAGCAGTTACAGGATAAATCTATTGATGAAATTATTGCAGGTTTAGAAGATTGTTTGAGTCAATTAACAGAGAATGACAGGATTTTTGCTGCGAAGGATTTGTTAGTTGGTGGTGTTGCGGTTTTAGGAAGTAATCGTAGTTCTAGTGATGAAGGAATTGATGAAATTGAAATGTTAGATTTGGCGGAAGACTTGATGGAGAAGTTGAGGGAGATTTTGGGCTGAATAAATTTGTAAATAATACCTACAGATAAGATTTTACCAATGGATGAAGCAAGAAAACAAGCTTATTTTGATTTAATTAATAAATTGCTCAATTCTTCGAGAGGAGAAGAACCGGAAATTTTAGATGATAATAAACATCTAATAGACATAGATTTAGTGCAAACCATAAAACAGATAGCTGCTGGTATGGGAGCGCACGGAGAAGAAGATAATGCAGTTTTTCTACATAATATAGCAGATTCAATTTCTGCAATGATAGGTTATCCATCATCAGCAATAACCTATAGTGGACTACTTCAAATGCTATTGATAGCAGTGAATAATGAAGAAGAAAATCCTTCTTTAGTTTACTCAATTCTTGATCTGAATCAAGACAAACTTAATGATAAATTACCTTTATTTATAAAAGAATGGTCTAAGGATATTATAGAAGACAATTTAATTCCGTTAGATATATTCGCATCAAATATTAGTGTTTTTAGTAATCGAATTGCTGCATTTACTTCAGGAAATCCAGAAATAAATATAGAAATCGCTATTGCTGGATATGAAATAGCCCAAAGTGTTTTTAATCCTGAATTTTTTTTCCAAGAATGGGTTATAAATCAAAACAACTTAGCAATAGCTTATCTCAACCGTATAACAGGAGATAAAGCTGAGAATGTGGAATTGGCTATTGCTATTTTGGAAAGTTGTTTACAAGTTACTAATAAAGAAGATTTACCGGAAGAATGGGCGAGAACCCAAAATAATTTAGGATGTGCATATATCAAACGGATAAAAGAGAATAAAGCAGAGAATATAGAACTGGCTATTACTGCTTTAAACTTAGCTTTAGAAGTGCGGGATAAAGACACATTTTTTATAGATTGGGTTATGAGTAAAAATAACCTTGCACTTGCTTACCGTGAAAGACTTAGAGAAAATAAGTCTGAAAGTCTGGAGTTAGCTGTAAATACGTGCCAGGAAGTTTTAGAAGTTTTAACACTAACATCTTTTCCTGAGCAGTGGGCTGAAACTCAAGAAAATTTAGGTAATGCCTATCGCTATCGAATTAAAGGTGATAGAGAAGAAAATATAGAATTGTCTATAAAGTGTTATCAACAGGCTTTAAAAGTTTTTACCCAGACAGATTTTCCTAGACAGTGGGCTAATGTACAAAATAATTTAGGGCTTGCTTATCTGGAGATTTTCAAAGAAGATAGAGAGGAAAACATAGAATTAGCAATTACTTCTTTTAAAAATGCTTTGGAAATTTGTAATAAAGAAACTTTTATTGAAGACTGGGCAACAACTCAAAATAATCTAGGTATTGCTTATCTGGCTAGAATTTCTGACAGGAGAGCAGATAATTTAAAGTTAGCTATTGATGCTTTACAGAAATCTTTAGAATTTCGTACACAAAAATCCTCTCCTTATAAATGGGCAATGGCTCAAATGAATTTAGGAATTTGTTATGGTGAGCTTGTTTATAACCGAGATAGGAAAAAAAATTTAGAATTAGCTTTAGTCGCTTTTCAAGAATCTTTAAAAGTTCGTACTCAAGAAGAATTTCCAGAGGACTGGGCATTAACTCACACAAATATTGGACATATATACAACTTGCATGGATATTTTATAGAAGCAATAAAACATTCCCAGTTAGCTCTAGTTGTATACAAAGAATTAATCTTACCACTAGATTGTCTTAGAACTGGACGAAACTTAGGTAATACAGCTTTCTTTGCTGGAATTTGGGAGATAGCTATTGAAGGTTATTCGGCAGCCATTGAAGCAGTAGAAACTAGCCGCAGTTGGGTAAAATCAGAATCACGTCGTCAAGAGATTATAGAAGAATCAATTGATATTTATCAAAACATAGTAAAAGCCTGTATAAATGCTAAACAAATAGATAAAGCCTTTGAATACTCTGAACGCTCCCGTTCTCAACATCTGGTAGACTTAATGGCAAGTGCTAACCTCTCTCAAAGTGAGAATACACCGCCAAAAGTCCAAGAATTATTACAAAAATACGAAGAATTACAACAATTAATTGACGCAGAAAGACAAAATCATAAATCAGAAAATACCCGCAGTGAAACACGCGCTGCTTGGCAAGTATATAACGAAAAAATAGCTTCTCTAGAAACTGAAAAACAGCAAATTTGGGAACAACTCAGAAGAGAAGATCCGGTTTTAGCTGGAGAAATTCAAGTTAACCCCCTCACTTTATCAGACATTCAGCAGTTAATTGATCATCCAAATACAGTAATTCTCAGTTTCTACACCACCAACACCGACACCCATATTTTTATAGTTAGAAAAAACCAAATTTCTCTTCATACCTGCACTGGACAAGGTTTAGAAACCTTGCAAAAATGGATTGAGCAGAATTGGTTATTACCTTATATAAATGATGATCAAAAATGGGAAAGTCAAACCGAAACGATTCTGCGTGAACTTTCGGAACGCTTGCAATTATCAGAACTAATTGACCAACATTTTCAAGGAATAGAAGAATTAATTATCGAACCTCATTTATTATTACATCAAATTCCTTTTGCAGGTTTACCCACAGGAAAAGATCAGGAATATTTAATAGATAGATTTTTGATTCGTTATATTCCCAGTTGTCAAATTTTAGATTTTTGCCACCAAAACCAAATCAAGAAACGCCCAAATGTAGATATCAATTCTATACAATACGGAACTGTAGAAGATGCAACAGATGATCTACCTTGTGCTAGATGGGAAGGTGAACAAATCGCCAAAATGTATAACATTCCAGCAGAAAACAGATTAATAGGTAGTAGTCAAGCCACTCCTAAAAATTACCGACAACTAGCTGAACAGGTGCAAATTCTCCACTCTTGTCACCATGCCGAATCTTGTTTATATAATCCTTTAGAATCATCTTTAAAATTAGCTGATGGTTATATTACTTTAGGTCAATTAATGTCACCTGGTTGGCGTTTACCTAACCTTGTAGATGTTTTTCTCTCTTGCTGCGAAACAAATTTAGGTACACCTGCCTTAACTGATGATCTGATTACCCTATCTACAGGTTTTCTATGTGCTGGTGCGATAAGTGTAGTTAGTTCTTTATGGTCAGTTAATGATTTAGCAACTGCCTTATTTTCTATCTTTTACTATCAACAGCGACAATTAGGTAAAAGTCGTCCAGAAGCACTCAAACAAGCGCAAATTCAGCTAAGAGAACTGAGAAAAGGGAATTTACAAGAAATATCCAATCAAATAGAAGAAAAGGAAAAAGAACTTATAGGAAATAGAAAAAAATATACTCGTAATTCAGTTGAATATTTACAGTGGGAACATGAATATAGTATTCATACCAAAATTAATAGACTGATCAAACAAAAAATTCAACCATCTGAACCAGAATTTCCCTTTGCACATCCCCGCTATTGGTCTGCTTTCATCTGCCACGGGTTGCGATAATAACTAACTTTTTGATCACCAGATCCCCGACTTCTCTAAGAAATCGGGGATCTATCTGATCGCTAACTAAACAGAACTCAACTGTTTACCAGCCTTTTCAGCTTCCACATTAGCTTCTGCACTATCAGCTTCTGAAGGTGGTACAACTTGCCAGAATTTGAGTAAATACTCTGACCAGTTTTGTAAAATTAACTGCGCTTTTGGTGAACCAGTGCGATCGCTATGAGCTTTAATCAAATCATAGAGTTGTTTTGCACCAGCTTCCGTTGCTACACGCTGGATTTTCACAATGGTCTTATTCACCAACTCAGGGAAAGAACCATCTTCATCCAAGAAGTAACCTAACCCCCCAGTCATACCAGCACCGACGTTGCGGCCGACTTTACCCAGAACCACAACTACACCACCGGTCATATACTCGCAGCAGTGATCCCCAGCCCCTTCAATAACTGCTGTACCTTTAGAGTTACGTACCGCAAAGCGTTCACCCGCTAAACCTCTAGCGAACAACACCCCACCAGTCGCACCATATAAACAGGTATTACCCACAATCACATTTTCGGCTGAGTTGTAAGTCGCATCTGCTGGGGGTTTAATAATAATCTCCCCACCGTGCATCCCCTTACCTACATAGTCGTTAGCTTCCCCATGTAAAGTTAAGGTTAAACCAGGTAAGATAAACGCCCCAAAGCTTTGACCTACACTACCTTGGAAGTTCAAGTTAATTTGACCTTCAAAACCACTATCACCGTATTGAGAAGCAATAGCACCCGCTAACCTTGATCCTACGGTTCTATCAGTATTCACAACTTTGTAAGTCTTGGTGACAGTAGATTGATTTTTGATGGTTGCTTGAATTTCTGCATCCGCTAAAATCTGATCATCTAAAACTGGTCCATTACTGTGAACTTCTTCATGTTCTAACCAGCTACGGTTAGATTTAGCATCTGGTAACTTAGTTAAACAATCTAAATTCACAGATTGGGTTTTTGTTAGCTTGACATCAGAACGCACGGTTAACAGATCCGCCCTACCAGTTAACTCTGTTAAAGAACGATATCCCAACTTCGCTAACAGACTCCGCACTTCTTCAGCGATGAAATAGAAGAAGTTAACAACGTGATCAGGAATACCTGTAAAGCGTAGACGCAGTTCTTCTTTCTGAGTCGCTACACCCTTGGGACAGGTGTTTAAATGACACACCCGCGCCATAATGCAACCTTCGGCGATCATGGCGATCGAACCAAAACCGAATTCCTCAGCACCCATTAAAGCAGCGATCAGGACATCCCAGCCACTCTTTAAACCACCATCAACTCTGAGAATTACGCGATCGCGTAACCCATTATCCATCAACACCCGATGCACTTCTGATAATCCAAATTCCCACGGACTACCAGCGTGTTTAATAGAACTCAGAGGAGATGCACCAGTACCCCCATCATGTCCAGAAATTTGGATAATATCAGCGTTAGCTTTTGCTACACCGGCAGCAATCGTACCAATACCGATTTCCGCCACTAACTTCACAGAAACCTGAGCTTTGGGGTTAATTTGATGCAGGTCAAAAATTAACTGCGCTAAATCTTCAATTGAGTAAATATCATGATGGGGAGGGGGTGAAATCAAAGTTACACCAGGTTTAGAACGGCGCAACATGGCAATATAAGGGCTAACCTTGGGACCAGGTAACTGTCCACCTTCACCGGGTTTTGCACCTTGGGCAATTTTGATTTCGATTTGTTTAGCACTGGCTAAATATCCCGGTGTCACACCAAAACGACCAGACGCGACTTGTTTGATGGCACTGGAAGCAGTATCACCATTTCTCAAACCGTTCAAATGGGGTAGAGTGGGTGAATGTCCGTTTTCGTCAACATCATTTAATATATTGTAACGAACTGGATCTTCCCCACCTTCACCAGAGTTAGATTTCCCACCGATGCGGTTCATGGCGATCGCTAAAGTTTCGTGTGCTTCCCGTGATAAAGCACCCAAAGACATCCCACCAGTACAGAAGCGTTGAGCGATTTCGCTGACAGACTCTACTTCTTCTAAAGGAATAGATGGGCGATCGCTGGCAAAATTCAATAAATCTCTTAAAGCCGTTGCAGGTCTGCTTTTTAGATGCTGTTTATAAACTTCATAATGGTCATACTGCTTACCATCTACAGCCTTATGCAGCGCCTTCACCAGTTCCGGGCTATTACTGTGATATTCACCACCGGGACGATACTGGACAAAGCCCAAATTTTCCAACTTCTTAGCAGACAACTCAGGGAAAGCCTTACTGTGGAAAGAAAGCACTTCTTGAGCCAGTTCAGCACAACTTAAACCACCGATGCGGGAAGTAGTACCCCGGAAAGCTAAATTTAACAAATCGCCACCAATACCGATCGCCTCAAAAATTTGCGCCGCTTGATAGCTAGAAAGCAGGGAAATTCCCATTTTTGAGAGAATTTTCAACAAACCTGATTCTACAGCTTGACGATAATTAGCGATCGCCTGATCCAGAGTAATATTATTCAGCTTACCCCGTTCCCTAAACTGTTGAGTCTTAGGATCAGCCCACCAGTCACGCACCGTATCCAAAGCCATATAAGGACAAACAGCACCCGCACCATAGCCCAACAAACAAGCAAAATGGTGTGTACTCCAACATTGGGCGGTATGCACCACCAAAGAAGTTTTCATCCGCACACCTTCGCGGATCAAATAATGGTGAACTGCACCTACAGCCAACAAAGGCGGAATATAAGTCAAATCAGCACTGATACCCTTTTCACCACTTGGGGCAATCTTATCACTCAAGATCAAAATCTTCGCACCAGCCCGCACCGACTCCGCAGCTTGTTTTTGCAAAAATTCTACCGCCGCCTTCAAACCATCAGGACCTGCATCAATAGAAAACAGAGTTGATAAATCAGCAGTGCCAAAACCAGATAATTTAATCGCTTCTAACTCAGCATCAGTCAAAACAGGCGAATCTAACTTTAATCTTCTCGCGTGTTCTGGTTGCGGATCTAATAAATTACCTCTTTCTCCCAGTTCCACCGTCAAGGACATTACCAATTTTTCTCTTAACGGATCAATGGGTGGGTTTGTTACTTGGGCAAAACGCTGTTTAAAGTAGTTGTACAGCAGATGGGGTTTTTCTGATAAAACCGCCAAAGGAATATCATCACCCATAGAGAAAGTCGGTTCAGCACCAGTATTCGCCATCGGCTGAATAATCATTTCTGCATCTTCGCTAGTGTAACCAAAAGCGATCTGTTGTTGCAGTAAAGTTTGTTTATCGGGTATTTCAGAACTTTCAGTTACATAATGACCATTACCGTTACCATTGCCATTAGCTGATGGTTTTACCAAATCTGGCAACTCTTGACGGTATTTTTGCAACCAATCGCCGTAAGGATGTAACTTAGCAATACGTTGTTTAATTTCCCAGTTCTTCAAAATTTCATTGCTGTTTAAATCTACAGCAATCATTTGTCCAGGGCCTAATCTACCTTTTTCGATAATACTCGTTTCTGGGAAATCAACTACACCCGCTTCGGAAGCAACTACGATATAGTCATCATTAGTAATCACATACCGCGCCGGTCTTAAACCATTTCTATCTAAAGTCGCACCAACTCTTTTACCATCACTGAATACCAACAGCGCCGGACCATCCCAAGCTTCCTGTAAACCACTGTAATATTCATAGAAATCAACAATTTCAGGATGATCTTTTAAAGAAGGTTGATTTTTGTAAGCCTCTGGAACCATCATCATTAAAGCTTCCAGGGGGCTACGTCCTGAACGTACCAATAACTCTAGCACGTTATCAAGAGTCGCAGAATCACTACTTTCAGTATTTACCAAAGGTTTAAATTCTTCAGCGCGTCCTTTCCAAATCGGATGATCTAAAGTAGCTTCCCGCGCCATCATCCAGTTAATGTTACCCAACAGAGTGTTAATTTCCCCATTGTGACCTAGTAACCGCATGGGTTGAGCTAGAGGCCACTTGGGCATGGTGTTGGTACTAAAGCGACGATGATAAACAGCAAAGGCACATTTAAAAGCTGGATTTTTTAAATCTTGGTAAAAATCTCCCAATACCGCCGATCGCACCATACCTTTATAAACAATGGTACGGCTGGAAAGGGAGCAGACATAAAATTCTTCAGAAATATTTTTCGCCGCTTTCACCACACGACGACGGGTAAGATACATTTCCCGTTCTAGTTCATCACCGCTTTTATCAGCCGAAGAAAGAAAAACTTGTTCTATGTGGGGTTGGTTTTCTCTTGCTTGTATCCCCAAAACCTCTGGACGTACAGGAACTTTACGCCAACCCAGTACAGTTAAATTTTCTTCCTTTGCTACTTGTTCAAAGATTTCTTTAACTTTTTTGGCTGATTCCCCATCTTGGGGTAAGAAGATCATTCCTACAGCCATGTTACCAGTATTAGCAACTTTAAATCCTTCTTGTTGCAACAATTCCCAAGGAATCGCCGTCAAAATACCCGCCCCATCTCCAGAGTCTTGATCCGCACTACATCCACCCCGATGTTCTAAACAAGTCAGCGCATCTAAAGCTTTTGCCAAAATTTCATGGTTGGCAATATTGCAGCGATGGGCAATAAAGCCTACACCACAAGCATCCCGTTCTTCAACTAACCATCTTTGACCTTGATAAGTTGACCTATTTTCCATATTTGTCATTGTGATGTTTTGACCCTGATTCAATGATTGATGATTCATATTTTATTCCTGAAAGAATCGTGAAATTGTTGAGTTATGAATGTGACAAATGTTGCTACCGCAAAGAAAAAAATCTAAGATTTAGCGGTCGGGAAATACATAATCACTAAAAATTAAGGGAAAATTAGGGAAAAAAAATTTTAACTTGAGGTTTACATTTCTGCTCACCCATGTTAAAATAGCCGCGTTATTTTTTTAAGTGTTTATGCACCGCACTTTTAGAAGAAGTACCTTGATCTAGATAATTTGCTTTCCCTGACATTACGTTTATTACGTTTATTTAGATAGTGAAGCTTGGTGTTTTTTAATCCCCTTTTAGCCAGATATAGGCCATTTGTTCAGGATCACCATTTGGGATTTACCTGAGATTTAATTGCAAAAGAACATACCGCTATCTTTTGTCCAGCAATTTTCCTATTGCAGCAACAAGCACAGCGTATTACAAAATATAACACTATATGCCGTTATGTAAACCACTATATAAAACCTACTCAAATATACTTTGAGGTTAGTTTACTTCTTGCTTCATGTTGGTAATGTCGGCACTACCCCATTCACAGGCAAACACTGCCTAACTGATAGTTTTTAAGAGAATAATAACTGCGTTTAAATTCCTGTCAAATTCAAATCCACAGTTATCACACTTAAACACCCTTTCACTTAAAGAGAGAGTTTCTTTTTTTACAACACTATTTCTCTGTTTGAGAACTAGGAAACTATCTAGGGGTTGCTGAGAAAGTCTTTCCGTGAGGGCATAGGAGTCAGGAGTCAGTAGGGGTAAACCCCCCGTGGTTGCCCTCTTGTGTCAGGAGGAGATTGGAAAATTTCTTTGCCATCTCTTGAAATCCCAAAAAATGCACACTTTTTCCGGTATACCCTTCAAAACCCTTGCACTAATTTCTGTGTTTATCAGCCTCTAACCTTTGATAT
>NZ_BJCE01000030.1:0-33911 GCF_005402885.1 Sphaerospermopsis reniformis | reverse complement strand
TACATGGAACGATATAGACTATCGTACTGTTTAGCAGATTCATACCAACTAAAGTTTTGATTCATACCCCGTTGTTGTAATTCTTGCCATTGGGGTTTGTAACGGAAACCTTCCCAAGCCCGAATCATACAGGTAAATAGGTCTAAAGGTTCATAGCGGTCAAAGCAATAACCTGTACCTGCGGTATTTACGGGGTCGTGGTGGGTGACAGTATCAACTAATCCCCCTGTACGGCGGACGATAGGAACAGAACCATAACGTAAAGCCATCATTTGACTGATACCGCAAGGTTCAAAACGACTTGGCATTAAGAAAGCATCAGTACCGGCATAGATGCGACGGGAAAGAGCATCATTATATAAAAGGTAGGTGGCCATTCTGCCAGGATAGCGGGATGCTAACTGCCACATTTGGGTTTCATAATAGCGATCGCCTGTTCCCAACAACACAAATTGAGCATCTGTATAAGCCATAAAGCGGTCAAGAATTTGGATCACCAAATCTAAACCCTTTTGTTCTACCAACCGGCTCACCATACCCATTAAAAAGGCACTAGAATTAACTTCTAATCCCATTTCTTCTTGCAAGGCAATTTTGTTAGCTTTGCGTTTATCTAAGGTATCGGTAGTAAAAGTTTGATTAATGTATTTATCAGTTGCCGGATCATAAACATCTGTATCTATACCGTTGATAATCCCTGATAACTTGCCACTAATAAAAGACAATAAACCTTCGATTTCTTCACCGTAAGCAGGAGTTTTGATTTGTTCTGCATAGGTGGGGGAAACTGTATTTACCCTGTCAGCAAACTGCACCGCTGCGGCCATAGTGTTGTGTCCTTGCATATACCAGGGACACCAAGTAATTTTCCGTAAATACCATTCCCAAGGTCCTTGATAGGCAAGGTTATGAATAGTAAACACAGTGGTAATATCTGGATCTTGGTGCATCCACACAGGAATCATGCCAGTATGCCAGTCGTGACAGTGGATAACTTCGGGTTTCCAGTAGTTCCAGGCAAATTCCGCCGCACCGTTAGCAAATAAAGTGAAACGCCAATCTTCATCTTCTCCGGCATAAATACGACGGGGTGAAAAAGCAGGATGTCCAAATAAATACAAAGGAACATCAGTTCCAGGGAGGACACTTTCATAAACTGAAAAGTCCTGGAACATGGCAAAGCCTTTCCAAATTGGCTCTTTGGGAATTTCCATCTTATCTGGCAGAAAGCCATAATAAGGCAGGAATATCCGTACATCATGCCCCATTTGTCTGAGAACTTTTGGTAATGCACCGACAACATCACCCATTCCACCTACTTTGGCAATGGGAGCAGCTTCCGCTGCAACAAATAAAATTCGCATAATTACTGGTAATTGGTAATTGGTAATTGGTAATTGGTAATTGGTAATTGGTAATTGGTAATTGGTAATTGGTAATTGGTAAAGATAAAATTGATTACCCAGTCACCAGTCCCCAGTCCCCAGTCCCTTTATGATCCGCGTTTAATCTCGGTGAAGATTTCTTCTAAAATTTCAGTTGCACCTTGTTGACGTAAGGTGTTAGCTAGTTGTGTTCCCAGTTGTTCTGCATCTTTGGCTAAACCAGTAACGGTATCTTTTACCAGTTTTTGACCATCTACACTAGCTACAATACCAGTTAGTGTTAAATTATCACCATTGATTTCTGTGTTGACACCAATGGGAACTTGACAACCCCCTTCTAAAGAGCGGAGAAAAGATCGTTCTGCTAAACAGCGATCGCGTGTTTGGGGATGTTGAATAGCTTTGAGAATGGTGATTAGTTCAGCATCATCAGCACGGCATTCTATACCTAAAGCACCCTGGCCAACTGCGTGCAGGGAAATATCAGGGGGTAAAATTTGGTGAATGCGATCGCTCATTTCCAATCTTTCTAAACCAGCTACGGCTAAAATCAAAGCGTCATATTCACCCGCATCCAACTTAGCCATGCGTGTGTTCAGATTTCCCCGCACATCTTTAAAGGTAAAATGGGGGAATTTATGGCGTAGTTGTGCCAGTCTTCTTAAAGAAGATGTACCAATCACCGCACCTGCTGGTAAAGTTTCCAGAGTTTGTCCTTTGTATTGCTCATGGAATACTACCGCATCGGCTGGATTTTCCCGTTCTGTAATTGCTGCTAGTGCCAAACCTTCTGGTAAGTTGGTAGGCAAATCTTTAAGGGAATGAACGGCAAAATCAATACTTTTCTCGATCATTCCCAGTTCGAGTTCCTTGGTAAATAATCCTTTGTCACCAATTTTAGCTAATGCTACATCCAGGATTTTGTCGCCTTGGGTAGACATGGTATGGACTTCAAAATTGATATCAGGATAACTTTTCTGAAGTTGCTCTCTTACCCAGTATGTTTGAACTAGAGCTAGTTGGCTTTTACGTGAACCAATACGAATAGTGCGTGGAGGGCTAGAAACTGAAGTCATAAAACAATTTGTCAAACCAGGCGATAAATTCACATTGATCTAGACTACCGCAGCAAGTGACTTACCGGATGGAATCACTCTCTTTACATTCGGTTACATTTTTCTTATATCAACAGCGGCTACCAGTTTGATAAAACGTTATGTATAACGTTATGTATATTTTTACATATTTTATTTTTCCGCATCTACCTATATGCAGATTTTTTTTAGATACTACAACAAAGATTGATGAGGACAAGCTCAATCAAAGAAAAAACAACCGCAGCAACACTAAAAAATATCTGAAAATTTCTTCCCTTTGTGTCCTTTGCACCCTTTGTGGTTCAATCATATCAAGTCTCAGATCATTTTATTTATTTCGTGAGATCAAAATAAATTTACACATTAAATTTACACATTGAGAAATTATAGTTTAGGTAAAGAAATAGGAAACAGGAAAATAAATTTTAGTAAATCATCAACCAAAGTAGTCTTGAGAGAGAAGTTGAAATTTTCAAGATATGCTAATATTCAATAATGAACAATGAACAATTGACCATTACTGAAACAATTATCAATTATCAATTATCAATTATCAATTATCAATTATCAATTATCTCTATGATTCGTTCTGCTTGTTTAATTTTTAACCCAGTTGCCGGTCAAGGTGATCCAGACTTTGAATTAGAGCAAATTAGGTCAATATTAGAACCAGAAATTGATTTAGATATTTATCTCACCACTGAAGAAGTTGATGCTGATGAACTCGCACGTGCAGCAGTAGAAAGGGGAGTAGAAGCGATCATTGTTTCTGGGGGAGATGGGACATTATCAGCAGCAGCGGAAGCAGTAGTTAATACTGATATACCTTTTGGGATTATTTCACGAGGAACAGCAAACGCTTTTGCCGCAGCATTAAATATTCCTAATACAATTGCCGCAGCTTGTCAAACCATTTTACAAGGTAAAACTCGCACAGTAGATGTTGCTTATTGTCATGATCATCCAATGATATTATTAGCAGGTATTGGCTTTGAAGCAGAAACTGTAGAAAAAGCAGATCGAGAAACTAAAAATCGTTTTGGGATGATAGCTTATATCTTAGCTGGTATTCAAGAACTGGGAAATTTACAAAGATTTGCTGTGGAAATTGAAACAGAAGATAAGATCATTCAAACTCTTGCATCAGCGGTGACGGTAGCAAATGCAGCACCTCCAACTTCTGTTTTAGCTCAAGGACCTTCCGGGATTATTTATGATGATGGATTATTAGATTTAACAATAGTAGCTCCAGAAACTAAAACAGGTGCGATCGCTGCCACATTTCATTTATTCCAAACTGCTGCTACAGGTACACCAGTGAAAAGAGATGATATTGGTTATTTGCGAGCTAAACAATTTAAAATCACCACAAAACCACCGCAAAAAGTAGTTATAGATGGGGAAATAGTAGGTACAACTCCTGTAGAAATTAAATGTATCCCAGCAGGGTTAACGGTTTTTGTTCCTTATGTAAAAGAAGAAATTCCCACAGAAAAATTAGATGGTTTACCTAACCTAACTGTAGAAATAAAAGAGGAATCTACATAAAAAGTCAGGAGTCAGGAGTCTTAGGGGCGAAGCATTCGGGCGAATAATTATCAATTTTTATCACAATTTTATGGTATAGGGCAAAAAAATAAAAAATTTTAGATTTTAGATTTTAGATTTTAGATTGTGCTAAATGAAAACAATCCAAAATCCAAAATCTAAAATCCCAAATTCAGAACTTCTGACTTCTGAATTATTAACCTATGATTAACCTAAAAGTTGTTGTTTGAATGCACTAACTTTGTGGGATAATTCTTGGCGAGTTTCCGCTTTCAGGAGATAACGGAAGACAAACCACATAGCATAGAATATGCCAATTAGCTCAAAAATGGGAGCTAATAAAGGCACACCATTAACAGCATCTAAAACGGAGATCGCTACCTTAACCGTAACAAAGGCAGACAAAATTAACACAATTGTTAAGATAGCTTGCTGATTTTTAGCAAAAAAACTACCCACATAATTTGGTAGTTGATCTAATAAGTCAACTATTTGTGAGCTAATTCGTTGCCATTGACTGTTAGGCGCTTTAGCTGGTTGCAGTTTAGGCAAATTTCTAGTTTCTGCACCTTCAAGAGATAATACCCCTGGTGGTGAGACGGAAGTAGCAGAGTCTTGCTGTTGTTGAGTTTCCATAATGTTTGCCATTTGGCACAACAGTGTTGATAAGTGACTGGACGTAAATCAATATAACAGTTTTGACTCAGAATACCAAGTCAAAAATATTTCAGTTTGTGTCTTGATTACTGAGAATTGACCAGAAAAACTTATTTCAGTCCATCAACTTAGAGATATTAACAGATATTAATTGTGAGCAGTTTTACCTTACTGGTTGTGCGACTGTTGCATTAACAATTACATTTCTCACTCCATTAATTTCTTTAGCCAAAGGTTCAATTTTAGCTAACTGATCCTGATTATTTACAGTTCCTGATACAGTAACAGTACCATCATCGGTAGCTTTAACTGTTAATGCACCACCAGGAATATTAGCTTCTAACTTAGAACGGACTTCACTAGCTAAGTCTGCTGCTGTTCTTTCTGTACGATCAGTAGTTAGCAGATTTCGTTCTTCACGAGCGCGAATATCAGCGTTGAGTTGTCTTCTGCGAAGTTCACTTTGAGCGTCTTCTTTAGCTTCTTGTCTGGTTTCTGCTGCTGGACTGACTGGAACTTCTCCTTCTCCCGGTTCAGGTGCAGTCACAGTTGTTTTAGCGGTATTATCACAAGCAGCACTAAAAAGTAAAAGTGAACCTATTAAGAATGAAGTTAACTTTTTCATTGGTTTATTGTTTGATTTTGATATAGCAAAATTCAGGAGGCAGGAGCAAAATTTAAACTGTTAATTTTATTGCTCCTCAAATGTGGTGAAACTAATGGGAATTAAACTGTTTTTTGGCGATGGTCAATAATAATTACTGGTGCTTCTCCAGTAAAATCACCATGAACGGTTTCTGTAGGTTTGACAGTTTCAAAACTGCGTTGATGTTCACTCGGTTGATATTCGTTGACATCACGGGCATCATAAATATCAAATTCTTCAATTCCCAAACCTTTGAGGATAGTTTCAGCCTGGTGAATTTGTACTTGAGTACCATCAACAATGATTAAATAATGACCTCTTTGGAAGCGATCGCTATAAACTCGCGCTCTTTCTTCAGGAATACCTAAACCAATTAACCCCCCTGCAATACCTCCCACTGCTGCACCGACAACACCACCGGTTAAGGTTGTGGCTAAAGCAGTTGCTACCGCACCACCAGCCATGACAGGTCCAACTCCAGGAATTGCTAAAGTTCCCAAACCAACTAATAAACCACCTATACCACCAATTGCACCACCTGTAGCAGCACCGGCTTTTAGTCCTTCATCTGCTTTATTACCCTCTAAATTCCTTTTTTCACTGTTGTCTGTGTCTTTAGCAATAAGGGAAACTTGGTTCATGGGAAAACCAGCATTTCTCAAGTCTCTGAGTGCTGTTTCTGCATCACGACGATGGGAAAATACACCAACTGCTCTTTTAGTAGTTTGTAAAGGTGCTGGCGAAGGTGCTTTTACATGACCATTTGCTTCGTAAACTTGCCATTGTTTAATTCCATGTCGGTTGAGAATAGTTGCAGCCCGGTGAATATCGGTATCTGTACCACCAGCGATAATGATATAGTCTCCTTGATGGATGCGTTCGTTGTAAAACTGAGTTTGATGATCGGGAATATTAAAACGAGTAGACTCAAAGCGATCGCTCCAATGAACACCCCCAAAAGCATCTCTGTGTTGACGTTCTCTGTGTATTAAAGCAATTTGGTTCAAGGGAAAACCTGCATTTCTTAAATCATTAATAGCAGTTTCCGCATCTTGCAGCAGTGAAAAATAGCCAATTGCATATTTAAGAACAGTCGTTTCTCTATGAACAGTTTTTTCTTTAGGAACAGTCGTCTCTCTAGGAACAGTTGTTTCTTTAAGAACAGTTGTTTCTTTAGGAACAGTTGTTTCTCTAGGAACAGTTACATCCTGATGAACAACTTCTGTAGTTGGTTGTTTACCATCCGGTTGATCATAAACTTCAAATTCTTCTATTCGCCAATGATGCAGAATTTCTTTAGCTCTAGCAATTTCCGCATCTGTGCCATCAATAATGACTAAATATTCTCCTCTCTGTACTCTATCATGATAAATTTTGGCTTTTTCTTCGGGAATTCCTAAACCAATTAACGCACCAATTAAACCTCCCGCCGCGGCACCAATACCAGCACCAGCAAGGGTTGTTATTAAAGCTGTAGCTGTAGCACCAGCCAACATAATTGGACCGACTCCGGGAATAGCTAACGTTCCTAGTCCTACTAATAAACCAGTTATACCACCTAAAACACCACCAGAAATTGCCCCAATTGTTGCACCTTCTTCCGCCTGATCACCAACTTTCTCACGGACTTGATGACCAGCAATTTCTTCATTTTCGTGATGTCTAGCGATAACAGAAACTCTTTCCATTGGAAAGCCTGAATGTCTCAATTCATGTAGCGCCTGTTCAGCATCATGGCGATCTGGAAATACGCCTACAGCACGCCTATCTATACCTATAACCATGCTTTATATTCCTCCAACAGCAAAACAGAAATCTTTTGATATTCCTGTTATTTTTGAATGACTTTAAGGCCATAACTCTATTACTACGTTTTTGAATGCAAGTATCATCAATCTCTTGGATGAAGTTATATTTATGCCATTGGTTATAAGAAAATCGAGTGAGCCGTGGTATTACCTGCACAAATAGCTAAACCAGAAGACTTTTATACTTGGGGTGTAGCAGCAGCAGAAAAAGGTAATCTCAAACAGGCTATTGATTATTTTAGTCAAGCGATCGCTCTCAAACCAGACTATGCAGGTGCTTATTTATCCCGTGGTGTAGCTATTTAGGGGTTGCTGAGAAAGTCTTTCCGTGAGGGCATAGGAGTCAGGAGTCAGGAGTCAGGAGTCAGGAGTCAGGAGTCAGGAGTCAGGAGGAGATTTGAAAATTTCTTTGCCATCTCTTGAAATCCCCAAAAATGCACACTTTTTCCGGTATACCCTTCAAAACCCTTGCACTAATTTCTGTGTTTATCAGCCTCTAACCTTTGATATATCAAGGTTTTAGGTTTATTCAGCAAACCCTATTTACTAAGTAATCCCTAAATATTCACACCTATTAATTGAAATGCCTGTTTAATATTTGCGGATAGTTGCAATCTTGGGGACGTTGCAGACAAGGTATATAATTTGATAGCTTGACTATAAGCAGATAACATTTCTCGGCTATTTTCTATTTCCCCATCTTGATTTTTAATATTCATTAACACCCAACCTAAATTATGATATGCTTCTGCATAATTGCCATTACATTTAATGGCTTTTTCTAGATATAACTTAGCCTGATTCCATACTCCTATTTGGGCGTATAAAGTACCAAGACGAAAGTAAGGAAAGGCTAGGGGTGGGAATGTTTGTAAATAATTTTCATATATTTGAATAGCACTTTGATAGTTTTTTAAATTCTCTTGAGTAATCCCATAATTAAGTAATACCCAACCAGGAATAGATGTTTGATGAGTAGCTTTTTCAAAACTGATAAGTGCATCTTGCCATAAGTATTGATTCCCTTGTTTCCAACCTTTTAAACCCCAAGCTATACTACTATTAGGTACTTGGTGAATAAATTCTGCAATTCTTCTATCTACATCATTAGCTTGTTTAGTGACAACGGCTTTTTCTAAAGCAATAATTAAATAAGGATATAAACTATTTTGTAAGTTAGTTTGTAATTGCTTTTCATGATGATTTAGCTGATTTTGTACTTGATTATTTACTTGATTATTTACTTGATTATTTACTTGATTATTTAATTTAAATATTGCTTGAGTAGCTTTACGGATCGCTAACTTCCATTGTTGTTGCTGTACATATATCCATGATTGCAAACTTAAAGCAAAAGTACAATCTGGTTGGATTTTTAATACTGTATCTATGGTTTTTTCGGCTGCTGCTAAATTACCAGATTTAGCTAATGCCCACGCATAATTAGCTTGTATCCAAGTTTCATTAGGAGATAAATTAACAGCTATTTGTAAATTTTTTACCGCTTCTTGCCAATTGTTTCGACGGCAATTAATCAATCCTAAAACTCCGTATCCTCTGCCATCATTTGCTTGTAATTTAATGGCATTTTGAGCATCTATTTCTGCTTCTTGTTCATCAATATATATTTGTAATAATGCTAGTTCTACGGCTGCTTCCCCGTTTTCTGGTTCAACTGACAAATATTTTTGATATGCTTGGGCTGCATCATTTAATTTACCTTGTTTTACTAATTGTTTAGCCCGTTGATGTTGGGGAGAAATAAATTTACCTTGGAGTGCCGCTATTAATTCATTAGCAGTTTGAAATCTATCTTCTATTCTAAATTGCATTCCTGTTAATATGACTTTTTCCATTAAAAGACTTAAATCAGGGCGGAGTTGTCGCGGTGCAATTAATGGATCTACTAATGTTACTAATGTATTTAAGGCACTGTTTTGTAAAAATGCACTAGCCCTTTCTGTGGCTTCTGTGGGTAATTTTCCCGTTAGTAATTCATACATTGATGCACATAAAGCATAAATATCAGTACCAGGGAATCGTTTACCTTTTTGAATATATTGTTCATAGGGTGCATATCCCGGTGTTAAAATTCTAGTCATATCTCCAGTTTGACCGGCTATAAATTCTCTGGCTGCACCAAAATCAATTAATACCGCTTGATCTGGATCTACAATGATAATATTTTCGGGTTTGATATCTCGATGTAATAAATTATGACTGTGAATTACTTTTAAAGCTTCAGCAATTTGCAGAAAATAATTTTTAACTCGATTTTCTGCTAATATTCCTTCTGTTGCTAATATCTGATCTAAGGATTTACCAACCAGTAATTCCATGATCATGTATGCAGTGTTATTTTCTAAGAAATACTCATAAATTTTAGCGATATTTGGATGTACACATTGTTGTAAATAGTTGGCTTCTATTTGGAATCTTTGCAGTTGTTCTTGACGCTGTACGGGAGTAATTGACATTGGCCACAAAACTGTATTACCTTGTCTGGCTGCATTTTCTGGCCATAGTTCTTTGATGGCAACTTTGGCGGAATTTTGTAAATATGTTGCCGCATAAGTAATACCAAATCCACCTTGTCCTAAGACATTTTCTATTCTATATCTACCATTGCCAATTAATGTTCCTGGGGATAAATGCAGATTTGATGTAGGGGAATGGGGGGTTAAAGGTGTACCGCAAGCAATACAAATAGTAGCATGATCTACATTATCAGTGAGACAGGTGGGGCATTGCATAGATGTTAATGAGTAATGGGTGATTGGTGATTGGTGATTGGTGATTGGTGATTGGTGATTGGTGATTGGTGATTGGTGATTGGTGATTAACTAAAGATAACTAACTAAACATCGTACTGCTAACAGGGTAGCATTATCAGATGCACCTCGTTCTAATACTTGGTTAATAGTAGCATTTACGGCTGTTTGTAAATTTGATTGATTAGTGAAATTTTCCGCTAGTTCAGTTTGAGAAACTAAGTCCCAAACACCATCAGAACATAGTAAAATGATATCTTGATCTGCTAATTTTATTGTTAATTCTGAGGTTGTTTGTCTTAAATCTTGAACGTAATCATGGCTTAATCTCTTTTTTCCGCCGATGGATTTGGTGAGAACGTTTCTATCTGGATGTGTGGTAATTTCGGCTTCTGTAATTTGTCCACTAGCTAATAATATAGCAACGAGGGAATGATCTTGACTCAGTTGTTTTATTTCTCCTTGACGTAGTAAATAAATGCGACTATCGCCCACATGACTGATCATCAATTGTTGGGATATGGCAAAAATTACGCTGAGGGTTGTTCCTCCTTCTTTAACTTGGTTGGATACTGTTTCATTTGCTTGTGTAAATAAGGAGGTTAACCATTCTTGATATTGTTCTTTGGTTTGATTTGTTGGAGGTATGGGTGTTTCTAATATGGTTTTAATTGCTAATTTACTGGCTAATTCTCCTTGGGACATTCCTCCCATACCATCAGCGATCGCAGCTAAGATAATAGTTTCTTGACCACTGTTTTTTTGTTGTTTAATACCATAGTTATCTTCATTCTTCAGGCGGTTTATTGATAATCCTACAGTAGACAAACTGGCTACTTCCCAAGTAATATCTGGTATGCTAATTTCTTGACGGGTATTAACTAATATTGTTAATAATTGTTCTAATGTAAATCTTTCTTCGGGGATGGGAGATAAGCAAATCTTCAGGATTTGATACAGGTGAGGAATGGGTTTGATTTGTATTTCTATAGTGGGATCGTTAGGTAGATTTTGGTTGTGAATTATATGATATAATAATCCTGCTACTGTGTAACTACTCATTGTTTCTTGAATAGGATATTTACAGTATGCTAATTCAGGGGCGCAATAGTTTCCCATTAAGCCAATATTGAGATTTTCACCGACAGGATAGGCGCTAGTTAAATCAAAGAATTGGATGGGTGTTCCTATTTGCATAAATTGGGGTATTATATTAATAATACACCATTTTCTTTGATGTAAATAGCGGAATAATTGACAGATTTGGCTGGTAATTAATAATGATTGTTCTAAGGAATTTTCGGTTTTTAACCAAGTTTCTAAGGTTTGATTTTCGTGGGGAAGGTAGGTTAATAGTAGGAGTTTTTGATTGGATGTGTTGGTGATGATTTCAGTTTCTGGATAATATTCATCTGCTAAATATTCATCTGCTAAAGTTTCTGTTTTGAAAATTTCTGATTGTGTATCTATTTCTGTGTTATCAGCAATTGGTAAATGAGAAACTTGAATATTTATATGATCTTCTATGGTGTGCGCTAGGAGTGGAGAAATTAATTTATAATCTCCTAATTGGTTTCTTAATTCTAATTCTCGGTTGAGGGCGCTGTCAGTTCCACCTATTCTGAGTAACCCTGGTTTTTCAGCAGCTATGATGTTAACTTGAAAGTAATCAATCTCAGGTGTGATTTGTCCTAAGTAGGAGATGATTTCTATTTGCAGGTTTTGGATTTGACAACAGATGTTTTCTTGAATTATTAATGGCGATGGATTTGTAATTTCACTCATTTTTTTTCACGCGCCAGACGCAGAGTTACAAAGAGAATAAGAATAAATACCCGATTTTTAGGTTATTAAATTTTGCGGGTATTTAGGTGGTATTTTTAGGGGGTATTTTTAGGTGGTATTTAGTTTTAAGCTGTTACACAGCTAAATTGTATAATCCTAATATTCTGAACTCTTGTTTAACAGGCAAGATGCCTGTTCCACTTATACAAATTAAATGCACAACAGCTTAACTTGAAAAAGGAAGTTTGATTTTTCATATTTTTCATAATGTTTGAAATAGAAATATAACTTTACCAAATGCTATTTCATCACCAGAGTTTAAGGGGGTGGGTATGGTAATTCTGGAACTAAAGCGCGTTTGTCCTTGGGATTTGATAAATATACCGTTGGTAGAACCTAAATCTTTGACTTTCCATGTTCCTAGTTCATGATAAATTTCGCCATGATTGCGAGATACTGTTTCTCCTCCAAAAAATGTTTCTAAATCTATATCTACTGGTCCAACGTCAGGATCAAATATACCTACTATGGCGTTATTCTTTATGAGAAATTCTGGAATGGGGGCGTTAATTTGTTTGCATATTATTTTAGCATTGGTGGATGTATTTGTAGTAGATGTATTAGTAATTATGGGATAGTTAGGTTGTGGTAGGGGTGGTTGAATGACTGTAGGTGCTACGCTTGGTTCTATGATTGGTGAGGGTTTGATTGGTGAGGGTGTGATTGGTGAGGGTGTAATTGGTGGGGGTGTGATTGGTGGGGGTGTGATTGGTGGGGGTGTGATGATGGTTTGCAGTTCTGAACCGCAAGCGTTACAAAATTCTGAGTTGTCTGGGTTTTGATCATAGCCACAAGCTGTACAAGTAATCATGGTTTTTTCTCCTGATTGTCAATTATTAATTGTTTTCGTGCAAGGTTTTACAGCCACCCCTAACTTTGAATTAGGAATTATCAATTATCAATTATCAATTATCAATTACTATGTTCCTGTGAGTTTTCGCATTTCTTCTTCTGATGGCATTTCATTAATATCGTCACCCATTTTCACGGTTTTACCTTTTGCACCCATTTTGACCGTTTTCCGAGTTCCTGGTGAGATTTTTCGGGTTTTACGCAGTTCTGCTTGGGCGTTATTTAAGGATTCTGTCATGTCTGTGTTGCCGATTTTAACTGTCATCCGTCGGGCTGTTTCTAATATCTGTTCGGCTTTTTCTGGGTCTTTTTCTGCTATTCTAGTAGCTTGATCAACTAAGTTAGATATGTTGCATTGTTGTACATAATCCATGACTTCTTTATTAACTTGGGCTACATTTTGTTCTCCGGGAATAAATTGAATAATTAGGTTTTGTGGTGGTAGTTCACCGCGGATTTTTTGCCCAGGAATGTCATACGTTAATCCTAGTTGGGCAATACGTACACGAGAGGCGGGGCGGTTATTAATGGTAAATTCTAAAATAAATATGGTTTCGTCATTAGCGATCGCATTTCCTAATGGATAAGGATCTTGATTGAGAGGAAATTCTGCTTGGGTAGGATAAGCACGAACTACGCGGGTTAGTTCTACTCCTTTGACTGTTTTTACTGTTAAGGCTAAATTGGTGATAACTTCTTGTTGGGCTTGGCTATATTCAGCGATGATTTTATGAGGTAAATCTAAAATTGATGTTTCTGTACCTTTGGCAATTCCTGGTACTATATATAGTAATGTTCCTCCTGTAAAATCGCTAAGATGAGTCAGTAAATCTTCGTTAAATTCTTCCCCTACTCCTAAGGCTGTAATTGGTATATTATTAGTGGCTAAATTATTAGCAATTGACCGACATTGATCTTCATCAAATGTTTGTCCATCGGTAAATAATAGGATACGTTTGACTGTCATTTGTTGTTCACTTAACAAATCAAATGCACTCCGTAATCCTAAACCCATGCGTGTACCACCGGAAAATTCTCTCAGGTTGTTAATGGCGGTTTCTAGTTTTTGGACTTCTGTAGCACTGGTTAACCCAATAATTTGGGAAGCATTATCATCAAATTGGACTATGGCAATGCGATCGCTTGTTGTTAATTTTCCTGAATTTACTAATGCTAATAAGGATTCAATCACTATATCTATTTTTGATTTTCCCCCTGTCACTTGTTGATATTCTTTCCCATCTTGTTGATAAGTAATACCTGTAGGTTTGACATCTCCTGCTACTACTTCATACATTGATCCACTGGTGTCAATCACAAAGGTAAATGTGGTAGGTGGGCGACTTGTAGCTACATCTTTAATGGGACGTAATTTCAACATCACAAATAATTTTTGTGCTGTGCTGTCTGCTGGCATAAATTCCCGATGGGGAGTAATATTAACGTTAATAGCGTTCTGCATTTTTATGTCCTAATTGAATGATTATTGAATGATTATTGAATGATTATTGAATGATTATTGAATGATTGTTGAATAATTAAATAAACATGATTACACAAAATTCAAAGGTGGTAACATCCCAAATTGTGGTTCTATGTCTGATATATCTGGGTTAATAATTTTCGGGGTTTCTTGATTGCCGGTTTCTTGTAATTTGTCAATGTTCTCCTCTATCAATAATCTTAAATTGAGAGTTAGGGAACTAAATCTATAACCCTCTTTAATATCTTCTATCCAGGTTTGAATAATGTTATTAAGTTGGTGATCCTTGATTGCTGATAAGCTGAGATTTTGTAATGTTGTACGGATAGTTTCTTTTATGGTGGGAGTAAAAACCTGTTCTGGTGTATCTTCTTGCATGGGGTTTAAATCTAGGGTGTATTCATACCTTTCGTTTGAGTTTTGGATTTTGAGGTAAAATGTATATTTAACCATTATTAGTTAACTATTGATTAGCGGTTTTATCCTTGACTTCTATGGTAATTTGTCCTAGTTTACGAGTATCTCCAATCTTTAAATCTTGAGTTGTTTTCTTCATTTTTTTCATCATCGCATATTCTTGATTAAATTCCATAATAATATTTTCTCCTTCTTTGAAGATTTTAGCAGTAATTGGTGTAAATCCATCAGCAGAATTTACAGGAATTTCCACATTTAAAGATGTACCAATTAAAATTGGTTTTGTTCCTAATAAATATGTTGTTTTTTCGGTGGGTGTCCAATGTACCAATAAATATGGTGCTGATGCTAATTGTTTTTGTTCTATCCACGCTATCATTAAACCAATAAAAAATCCCAGGATAGATGCACCGGATAACCGCCCCAAAATATCACCGAAAATACCAGCAGTAATTAAAAAACCACTAGCACCAATTCCCCCGCCAATTGTTCCTCCTATTAAGGCATTTTTGAGGTTTAAATTAGGAACGAAAAATTTTGTACCTCCTCCTACTAACGCTCCTAAAATTACCCAGCCGGCAATTCTACCAACTTCTAATAATGCTATATTAGATAGAGGTGAAAATATTAAAAATAATAATTGTCCTGTTGTACCTGCTATTGTTCCTGCTATTAAACTACCACTGACGGCAATAATTCCTTTTTGTGTTGTTAATAAAGGTAAACGCATATAGCGGTTTTGTCCCATAATTAAAGCTAGGGATATTCCCATTGCTAAAAATGCTGTCCAACCACTCATACGTAATAATAAATCACCAATACTATAGTTTTCTCTAGAATTAGACTCAACTAATTGTTGATAAATTACAGCTTCTGCGTTACGAAATGCTTGATCAAATTGACCGGAATTAGCATAAAATACTAAAGAGCGATCGCCTGTAATTTGAGTTAAATAATTAATATCCGCGTCTCCAGTAGCGACTGCAATTAATTTTATTCCTGCGTTTCTAGTTGCTAAGGCTGAATTATAAGCAAAATTGGGATCATCTGGTATACCATCGGTAAATAAAATGATATTATTATTGATGTTCTGATTTAATGTAGTTGTTTGTAATTCTCCTAAAGCTGTATCCATACCTTGAGCCATTGGTGTAGAACCATCTTCTGATAAACTACTAATGGCATTATTTAAAGTGTTAATGTCGTTTGTCAGAGGAGTAACAGTTTTAACGTCTATACCAAAATTGACGACTGCTATTTGATCCGTCTGTAAATTACGACGTTCTATAAATTTACTAGCTGCGGTTTTGACTTCTGTTAATTTGCCATCACTCATACTTGAGGATGTGTCAATTAACAAAACTATTGCTTGGGGTTCGTTTTGGGTAGGTGTATCAGATTTAGTTAAGGCTAAAAATGGTTCTCCTAATAAAATTGCTGCTGTCAAACATCCACCAGCGCCGTATATTGCAAATAGTAGAGGTTTGTTGTTTTTTAAGCGATTAAGTAGATTAAAAGTTGTCATGGATTTAATTCAGATATTGTATTGGGACTATTTAGCATTTTTTCGTAAACTAAACGCGAGATTTCTGGAAATAAAGTTTTATCTTGAAAAAAACTTGGGTCATCTCCAAAAACAACTAATATATATTTACATTTTCCATCAGGACTAATTATGATAGCTGCGTCGTTACGAGTTTTAGAGTTCCAGCCCATTTTTGAATAAAACTCAACATCTTCAGGTAGTCCCTGACCCAAAAAACCCTCAATAGCATTAAATTGTTTATTTTTCCAAGCTGCTGGCGCTAAATCTCTTTTCATTAATTTTTTCATTTTTCTACTATATTGTTTAGAAATTGATTTTTCGGTATATATTTCATATAATAATCTTGCTACATCATAAGATGTAGTATAATTGCGAATAGGGTTTGTTTCACTACGACGAATTTGTAAATCTCTGCCTACAGGTCCATCATTTTTTTTATAAGAAGTAGGAAACACTTTTTGGCTGATATTAATTATATAATAACCAGCATCTTGAAAAAATAAGTTCATGGCTAAACGCTTTTGCAGCCAGTCTTGTAACTCTTCATCTGATAGAGATTTACCTGATTCTGTTCCTGAGATTTTATCTACAATCACACTAGAAGATTCGTTATCTGAATCCTGAATCATTTTCTTTACATCTTTATCAGAAATGATTCCTTGTTGTAACTGATTACTGTTGTAATTTCCATACAAATAAACCATCCAAAATAATTTTACTACACTTGCAGTAAATCTAGGTTCTTTTGATAAATACCCAGAATAAGTAGGAAATTCTGGCTGATTTATTTGTAATAAACTAACAGATAGTTTATCACTCGGCAAACCTTTATTTTCTACATAATTTACAATTTGATTAACTATGTTGTCTAGATTTTCATTACTTTTAAATTCTGGAGACTTGACATTATAAACTAGACTAGCATATTTATTTGGTAGATTTTCTAAATTATAATCATCAGGTTGAATCAATCTTGTTTCGTTCAGTCCTATACTTGGTGGTGTAAATTGTATAGTATTTTCCATTATTAATGGAGAAGTAGTTGACATTTGTTCTGTTTTTTCTGTTGTTTTTTCTATTGTTTTTTCTGTTATATTTTCCTTTGATAAAGAAACAGGAATTTGACTCTTACTAAAAGGCACAGAAATCTCATTTTTACCACTAATACTAGGATTAGAAGTAACATCTAGTTGAACTGTAGGTAGAGATTTTTCAGATTGATTCGCAATCAATTTATTAACAATAATTATTAACAAGGAAATAGGTAACAAGAAAAGGAAAATCAACCTTTTCAATAATACTTTTTTATTGACTTTATATTTTTTGATCCGAGTTTTATTATTCATCTTGCTACCTTCCTATAATCATAAATTTTCCAAGTTCCGTTTTCTTTTTCAAAAACGTAGATAAAATTATTAGTGTAAGATCCTGAATTTTGTCTATCAATTCCTCTTTTACCGTATAAATACAGTTCCTCGGATACTCTAACTTTTATGTAAGGTAATTTTCCCGAATTAGAAAAATCAATAACTCTTTGTATTTCTGAAGAATTGTATTTGTAATAAGCATCATTTTCTTCTAACCACGCTACTGGTCCATCAGGTTTAGTTGTAAATGTATGTAGTTTTCCTGTTGCTAATTGATCTACCAAGCTAGTATCAAAAGGAGGTCCAAATATCTGAGGTTTTGCTGCATACCATCTTTGGACTAATTCTAATGCTTCTTCTTGAGAAATATCATGTTGTGGCTGTACAGGTGTAGGAGTATATTCAGGTGTAGGAGTATATTCAGGTGTAGGAGTATATTCAGGTGTAGGAGTATATTCAGGTGTATTAGCTCTAGTAGTATTAGGTCTAGCAGTATATTTAAGTGTAGGACTAGATTCAGGTGTAGGAGTATATTCAGGTGTAGGAGTAGATACCGCAGTTTCTAAATTTCCTAAACTTATTTTTAAATCAAAAGTTTTTACCCCTTGGGGTGCAGCTACTTGAATAATATATTTACCATTTTTAGGCAATTCTCCACCGTCGATAATTTCATTATTTGGAGTAAACACCCAAAGACAAATATCCGCATCAGTGCTGTAATTTAATTTTTGTCCTGTGGTTGCTGTAAAAGTATATCCAATATGTTTATTAACACTAACTTGACCAGATTTCGTAATTGTATTTTCATCTAATGCAACTGCTTCTACATCTTTTCCAGTTAGGGAAACTGTAGGTTTATCACCACAACCAGAGGAGGTAACAACATTATTCTGAAAAATAGAGTTAAGTGGATTTACGTTTGTTTGACAACCAAGGATAGATAGACAGGTACAACACACAATTAACTTTTTGATCATATCATGTAGTTTCCCTAAAATTATTTTTTCAGATAAGTCTCAGATAAATCTCGGATAAATATTAACTTGGATCATCATGGTTCAGACTTGTCATTAATTAGCCAGGTATTATTATTTTCGCTCCATATTAAATAAATACGATTGCGAGTATCTTTAAGCTCTCTACCATCGTTCATATAATACCATAACTCAGCATCTATACTAGCAGTATTGTTACTAATGTTTACAATCTCAATGTTACCAATTTTGATTTCTTTAACACTATTCCACCATTGTTGATATTCGGAATAACTACTAGAATAATTTTTAAACTGATCTGATAAATTACTCCATGTTTGACTATACTCGCGGTTGTTTAAAGATAAATAATAATTTCTAATAAAAACATCAGGATCTTGTCGATTTGAATTTTTTGTCTGTTTTGTTTCTGAGAGACTTGATTGAGTTAATGATATTGGAGTTTCTGCATCTTTTTGTAATTGCAATGCTACATCAAAAGTAGTTGCACCTTCCATAGCAGCAATTTGGATAATATATTTACCATCAACAGGTAAAACAGGATTATTCATTAATTTATTATCTGGTGTATAAACCCAAATACAAATATTTTGATTTGTTTGATAAACTAACTTATTACCAGTTTTACCCATAAAAGTGTAACCAACTGATTTATTAATGCTGACTTGACCAGATTTTGTAATTGTACTTTCATTTAGTACCATAGCTTCTACATCTTTTGCATTCAAGGAAACTGTAGGTTTTTCACTACAACCAGAGGAACTGATATAATTAGATAAAAAAGACTGATTTTGACAACCCATAATTGATATAAAGGTAGAATAAATGAATAAATTTTTGATTCTGAGTAATATTTTCATATTTGTGTAAATTACTTATCATGTTTAATTTTAGTGACATACCAAGTCTCATTTTCCTGATCCCAAACAAGATAAAATTTTAATCTCAAAGGAATTGATTTACCATTTTTCATTTCATAGCGACTTCTAAAATTGACAATAGCAGAATCATTATTCTCCGATGCAATACTAACATTATTAACATTGACATAATTAACTTTTGTCCACCATTCAATAAAAGAATCATAACCATTAGGGTGTAATTCTTTGTCTTCTTTAACTTCTGTGGGGTAAATATCCCAAGCTGAATCATACTGTTGATTATTAATCATAGTATAATAGTTTTCTATAGCTTTTGCTGGTGATATTCTATTTGGTATTGTTGATACTGATATTGATTTTTCAGAAATATTTTCTTTTGGTGAGATATTATTAGTTGTTTTTTGTGTCTGAGTTTTTTTGATCTTAGTTGTTGTTACAGGTTTAGGAGAAAATGATTTTTTGATCTTAGTTGTTGTTACAGATTTAGGGGAAGATGATAAATTAACAGCTTGGGTATTATCTTCTAGTTGCAATGCTAAATCAAAAGTAGTTGCACCTTCCATAGCAGCAATTTGGATAATATATTTACCATCAACAGGTAAAACAGGATTATTCATTAATTGATTATCTGGTGTATAAACCCAAATACAAATATTTTGATTAGTTTGATAAACTAACTTATTACCTGTTTTCCCTATAAAGGTATAACCCAGTGATTTATTATTTGTCACCATCCCTGACTCTGTGATGGTTTGAGAATTGAGAGAAACAAGTTTAACATCGTTGGTTTTTAAAACTGTGGTTGGTTGGGTAGAACATCCAGAACTATTCTGAGAATTATTCTGAGAATTATTCTGAGAACTATTCTGAAAAATACCCATTTCATTAAGTGGTTGAATTGGTAAACAACCAGTCAGGAAATAAAAACTCAAAACACTTACATAAAATCTAAGAATTTTCATCAAGTTCATTCCTTTGTATTCCTTAAATGCACTCTTTCAATTCATTCTTTAAATTCATTATTTCAATTCATTCTTTAAATTCATCTATTACCTTCTGCTTTGAGATATTTTCCCCAATAGTGAAAAGGAACTATCCCCCCTACAATAACGATAAATAACACCGTTATAACCATCATTAAACGAACTTCCCAAGGAAGCGATCGCCCAAACACAGGCATAATATATTCTACCTGTTTTGAATCCACAGATTTACCTTTTTCAGTTACCCTCACTTTAATATTATGTTTAGATCCTCGTTCTGCATTGGGTTGGGTATAGGTAATTTCATATTCTCCCAATAAAGCATTTAAAAATAATTGTAAGTTCTCTCCTATTGTTTCTGCATCACCAGAGAACTCCGCAATACCTCCCGTTAAATTGGCAATTTCCGCTAATCTTTTTTGGTCTACAAATTCCGCTTCAGGAACATTGATATCACCACGGGTAGCCGGTCTACCTAATTTATATTTTATACCTAATTCCTGTGGTGTCAATCCATAACCTAAAGTATGTACTGTAATGTTTTCATGATCTTTAAGTAACTTTTTTAAAGCCTCAAAATCAGCGTATTCATTCAGTGCATTATGATAACCATCAGACAAGAGAATTATTGATAGTCTTGGTTGTGGTTGGAAAGAATTTTCTGGTAATTTAAAACGCGAGTCTTTTTCATTACCTAAAAAATTCACAGCTTTGGTTAAAGGTTCATATAAATCTGTAGATGCACAGGGAGTTAAACCAGATAAATAATCTAGAAGATTTCCTAGTTTAACATCATCGGCTGATAGAAATTTATCTAAAGTTTCTTTATTGACAGGATATTCAGGACAATTATTGCCAGACTTACCAAAAGGAACTATAGAAATTTGTGTATTTCCTCCCCTCTCTCCAGAAATTTTAGTAAATTGCCGAATCGCCTTAATTGCACCAGTGACTTTTTTGATTCCCCTACTATCTACCTGATTCATACTACCACTAAAATCAAGTAAAACTATAATCCAAGCAGGAGGAGGTACACTTTCTTCTGGACTTTTCCAATCTTTAGGTTTAAATTGGACTGTCCGATTATCAACTGTTAATTTAAAATTAGTATCTTGTAAACCCATAACAGGTTTATCATTTTTATCTTTGACCTTAATTCTAACTGTTACTTTATCATTTTTAATTGTAGGACTACCCACAATTTCAGGTTCTTTAACTGCTGCTAAAGTAGGATTAAATGAAGCACCAAGTACCAACAAAAATACAGCTAAAGACTTACCAATAAAACAATTTTTAATCAACTCTTGTGGAACAGGCATCTTGCCTGTAATGCTGGTAATGCCTGTAATTGATATGATTTGTTTACTGATAATTTTTGATTTTCGATGGGCGGGCAGGACTTGTATTGAGCTTGTCGAAGTATGTCCACCAGACAATATTTGATCATCTGGAAATTCTGTTGTAAATTCTGTTTTTACCATGTCTTTAAGCCTGGGGATCTAAAAAGCGGTTATAGTAGACAAAACGATAATATTTCTCTTCATTAATACCATCGACACTTGTTGTATAAAAAGTTAAAACATAATTATGTTTTAAAGGAATACTGCGTCGAGACTTCAACCTAGTTCCATTTACTTCTATCGCATAAAAAAACTGATGATCTGGAATGAGAGTAGCTGTCCTTTTCTCTAGTTTAATATCAGCAACATGGAGCGGTAGACCAGGAATAGAAATATGTGTATTTTCAACAGTGCAGCCTATTCTGATTGTACCATTACCAGGTAACTGAATTGATAAACCTTCTTCAATTTCATCATCATTAATATTGTCAGTTTCTGTGATAAATGATAGGTAAGACTTATCAATCGCAGGATAAGATTGATTAATATTTGGTATTGGTGGATTTTGAGCATCATTTTTAGACTCTACAGACTCTACAGACTCTACAGACTCTACAGACTCTACAAATTCTCTAACATCATCCTCAGACTCTACAGACTCTACAGACTCTACAAATTCTCTAACATCATCCTCAGACTCTACAGACTCTACAGATTCTTTAACATCATCATTAAATTCTATATATTGTCGAGGAAAATTTTTAAATTCCACATATTCAAAACCTCTACCCGCCCGCAAAGCTGCAATATAACTAGGGGAGTTAGTGAGACTAAAAGCAGCACCTAATAAAAGACCTAAAATGCTAAAACCAATGGGATCTTCTATACCTTTAAATTCTGCCGGCATTGTCCCCCAACTTAATCGCATTATTTCAAACAAAACTGCTGCGGTAAAACTCGCACCAATACCAGCAAGAACGCTAGTTTTTAATCTTTGTTGAAAGCGTTTTTTACTTCCCGCTTCTATACTATACCACCGCCAACTTAAACCTTCCGCAATACCTACAGAACTACCAATTAATAACCATCCTAATGTTCTGACTATAGGTGTAGGTACACGAATAATTGGCAAAAAGAGAATTTGGGAAATAATACCAGCTATTAAACCAGAAAGTGTACCTAATCCCAAGGCGATTAATAGGGGTTGTTTGGCAGTTTGCAAACTGCGTTTTGGTCTGGTAGGGTTGCTGATAAATATTTCATTTATCACCATACCAAATGCTAAGGAAATTGCTATACAAGGAAATAAGACAATTTCGGGAAATTGTGATAATAACCCTAAATCTGTGAGGAAAAATTGACCTATATTCCAGCCTAGTAAGGCTGATGTAATGCCGGCTATGATGTAAAGGTAGATTCTCATAAATTTTGTAACCTCGCTTAATTATTGTTTGAACCTGCGGCAATCAAGTAAATTACCACTAGTATAAAAAATACCCCGAAATTTTGCAATGCAAAACCAAAAAAAGCTAAACCAATTGACGCATAAAAGAGAAATAATAAAACCTGAAATATTCATTTAATTAGAGTTATTGTAATGGCAATGATTGCTAGAAAAAGAGACTTTAATAAATTAAAAATTTTACCATACCAATAAATTATACCATGTTTGATGTATATCATCAATTCTATCATCTGCATGGACATTAACTCAATCTTTGTTGCTTTGCGTGTGATATACAAGCCATAAATAATAATGCCAGAATCACGATCTTTATAAGTTTGAGGATCTAGAGAAATTTTTGATAAAATATTTTGAGGAACTTCGCCACAACTCACTTGATAAAAATATGCAGCTAATTTGTATTCTGCTAGTAATTCAAATAGTTTTGCCATCGGGTAATAATATGTTAGATTATTGCTTAAATTATTACTTATATCTGACAAATTATCCATCCGAGAATTTAGCATTTCAGATTTAGGAGTCACATTTAAACCATGGTTAATAATTTTCACATAATCTTGATAACAAACATTCCAAATACTACCTTCCATCTGAAAGAACGATGCTAAAATCTCAGGAGTGATTTGTTTTTTCAGTAACTTAATCATTAACAAATCAATGCCCTGAATAATTTCTTCTTTTATTAGTTCATTGAGATATGCACTCATTTGAGATTGAAACCCTAAAGACATCATTTGATTTTCATCAGGTTTTTTACCAGGTTGAATATTCAACCATGCCAAAAACTGCGGTAAAGTCTCTGGAAGAACCATCGCCCTTATTGTCATCAATCTTACCATTTGCGGACTGTAAATTTTTTCCTTGATTCCAATATCAGCACCTTCATTATTAAAGAGATTTTCCCAATATTCATCAGTAACTTGCTCATTTTCTACAGCTTTAACAATTTCCTCCACTGCTTCCGGTTTGACTTGGGAACTGTGGATTAATTTCCGAATCGCTAATTTTAGTGATGTTTGTGTTTGTGAGTTCATGAAAGTTGTGAATATTGTGAATAGCGATGATTAATTCAACTTTTTGTGAGAAGTTGTTTGAAAAGTCTGTCATACTGTATCAAATATTTTACCCCTCCCTAATCCTCCCCTTGTAAAGAGGAGGGAACTGAACTGGATTATTTATTGTTTACTCCCTAGTATTATCTAGTATTATTTTGTGTCAATTTTGGTTTTCTTTCAATTTTGGTTTTCTTTCAATATCTTCTTTCAACTTTTTATAAAGATCAGAGTTTTTTAGTTCATCAATATTTATTCTCTCAGTATCACTATTATTTCTAAATAAACATAGTACGTAAAACCTGCCACAATCGTCTTCACCATTATTAACTGCGATTTTTTGATATGGTATCTTGTTGTTAATTTGATAAATATAAATTGCTCTCACCCATTGCTGTTGAGTCGCTAAGTCTGTTGATTCTTTATCAGGGGATAAATCCGCGTATTGAAGTTTATTTTCTTCTTTTGATATTGATTTGTTTAAGATTTGCTCTAGCTTGTTTGAGACTTGTCCTTGTGTTACTATTTGTTTATTGTTATTTTTTGTTTTTTTTGTTAGATTGTTTGTTGTATTACTGTTTTCTTGGTTTGATTCTTGTTGACTATTTTCCTCAACAACATCATTTACAATCGCTAGAATTAATGTCTTGATTTCATTAAAAGGATAAATGCCACTACCTGTCAATTCGTCATTATTTCGCAATATAACCTGACAGTCTTTGTTCTCTTGAGGATCGTTAAAAGTCTTACTACACAAAGATTTTTCAATATCAGTTGCACTAGTATAAGATTGCCAAGTTTTTGTACCGATAAACCAACCACTGACTAAGATTACTAGGGAAAGAGGAACAACCAATCCAAGTTTCATATCATACTCCACAATAAAAATAATAAAATCAAAGGCATGATCAATTAAATTCTTTTTTCGTACAAGACTTAAACCAAAAACAACAGATGAAGATCGGCGACGGTATGGTGAATCAGTTACTAGATCAAATAAATCTTTTTTGACTTCTCCCTCTTGGATTTGATAAAAATATGCAGCTAAATCATATTCTTTGAAATTTTCAAATAATTCAGCTAAAGGTTGATATCCTTCGATTATATAGAGTCTTTGTTGAATACCTTTCCAATTGTGTATTAACGTTTCCCAAATTTTCTTTTCACATTTCAAATTATTGTGCCATGAATCATTTTGAGTTTTAATTTGATTTTTAAGAACAGAATTTGGGTATAAGTTATTAGAATTAGAACAATGATCATGAATTAATTGTAAATCATATTTAATATCATTAAAAAATTCCTTTTGAGCATAAACCCAAGCACTACCTTCCATCGCTAACAACCAAGTAAGACTATCTACTGATATTTTCTCATCTAATAACTTGGGTAATAGATATTTAATTCCTGCTGATAGTAGTTCTTTAGGGAATGATTTCCGAATAGCTTTTTGCAACTCTAAAGACATCATTTGATTTTCATCAGGTTTTTTACCAGGTTGAATATTCAACCATGCCAAAAACTGCAGTAAAGTCTCTGGCAAAACCATCGCTCTTATTGTCATCAATCTTACCATTTGCGGACTGTAAATTTTTTGCTTGATCGCTTTATCCGCACCTTGACCATTAAATAAATTCTCCCAATATTCATCAGTAACTTGCTCATTTTCTACAGCTTTAACAATTTCCCCTACTGCTTCCGGTTTGACTTGGGAACTATTCATTAAACTGCGAATCCCGGCCTTTAACGCTGCTTCATCAAAATTAACTGCTGAAACAATCTGACTAGCATTAGCAATGGCTCGTGTTAGTCCGTCATAGGCTTTTTGTGATGCCGGTTGAATTATTTGGAAACGTTCTGGTTTTACCAGTGCTTCTACATTAAACGCCCAGGATACAGGTAAACCATTGTTATATGAATTAGATTTTCTAATAGCTAAACTGTTAAGAGTATATAAATCAATTTGCCGTTCTACTGGTAAAACTATCGGTTTTTGTTGTGCAAATGGTAAAGATTCATCTTCTTTTGTAGGATGAGGTGTAGGAATTTCTCCTGTAACTGTTGTAACTGTAAATAAATGAGGACTATCTTTAACATCTAAAGGGTTAAATCTTGGTTTTTGATTTTGTTCCCACCAAGCCAATATAAACCGTAAATAACTGTTATCTCCCTGACATAAAAAATAACGATAAAAAGCCGCACTGCGTCCCACTTCATCCTCTCCTCGTGTAACAACAGCGATTACACACCAAGCATCATCACCGCTTCCTACTACCCGCCCAATAATTGCTGGTTTTTCACTAGATGCACCTTCAGTTAAAGCAAATTCTTGATTAGCGATCGCCCTTTCTACAACTTGAGGAATAGGGTTAATAGTAGCGTTCATATATTGTCCCGTAAAACCAAGGGACACCCAACCATTATCGCGTTTTTGAATGTGAATACCTGTACTAAATTCGTGGATTTCAATGTTTGGTGAACTCATATTTTTTATCATGTTTTTTATTTTTACCTACAAGGAGAGAGGCTTTGAAATTTTGGTTTTAGTAGGGGCGAAGCATTCGGCTGATAACCTATCGCTAAAACCATTGATATTCTGTCTGAATGCTTCGCCCTTACGATAAAATTTTGGTTTTAGTAGGGGCGAAGCATTCGGCTGATAACCTATCGCTAAAACCATTGATATTCTGTCTGAATGCTTCGCCCTTACGATAAAATTTTGGTTTTAGTAGGGGCGAAGCATTCGGCTGATAACCTATCGCTAAAACCATTGATATTCTGTCCAAATGCTTCCCCCTTACGATAAAATTTTGGTTTTAGTAGGGGCGAAGCATTCGGCTGATAACCTATCGCTAAAACCATTGATATTTTGTCTGAATGCTTCGCCCTTACAATTAATGAATCGGTGTTCTAGGAGAGGGTGAGGGTAAGATCAAAAATGGGGAACTTCTTTCATACATGATCTAACTCTGGATGACGTGAACCTTTAGCCAGCCAATAAATGGGCGCAACTAAACCAAAAGGCCGCCACAGTCTAGGATTTTTAATTACTGCTCTCACTCCTCCTCTACTCCTATTTAATAAGTTAACATTTGGTTCGGGATATTTATTACCCAACATCCCAAAAGCAGAAGCTGTAAAAAATTCTATCTCTCCTCCTCCCATTTGTTGCCAAGCTTGTAATTTGCGGCAAACTTGGGGAAACCGCGCTGATGCTAAAAATCCTGGTTTATCTCGATTTACCCATAAATCAGATTGTTCACATTTATTCAATACTAAGGCAATTCGGCGCTTACTGCCATTGATATCATTCCGATCCAGTGCTAACAGCAATTTGTCTAAACCATTGGCATATTCTAAGTCTTTACGGCGACTGCTACCATCAACTAAAAACATAATACCATTAGCTTGTAAACAATCTTGTAAATATTCCTCTAACTGGGGATTTTGACTTTGATGTAATAAGTCATCAAAAAATTCTCCTGAATAGTCTTTAGAACTGATATTCAGGTTAAACAATGGAGAACCTATTTTTTTTTCTTTTAGAGTTATTTGCAAAGTGCAATCTGTAACCTGTGAGATATTTTTTAAATCAGTTTTTTCAAATTCTAACCCTTGTTCTAAGATATTCTGAGCTTTATTGATCAAGTCTTCTCCACCTTCATCTACAGCAGTTACAGCTTGCACTGGACTGTTAGGATCAGCATTTGGCCACCGTGCTAAAGAAGCCATATATGTGGTTTTTCCAGAAGCGCGATCGCCTATCACCCGTAACACTACACTACTTTGTAATGGGGTCTGATTTTTACTTTTAAATAAATTAAGCATCTTCTTTCATCTTCTTACCTGTACTCAACCAATAAAGAGGGGAAATCATTCCATAGGGAGACCATTGTTCAGGTTCTCTTAAAACAGAATATCTGTTCTGTTTTCCTAATTCTTCTTTGCGATTTGGTCGTGGATCTGTACGGTGTAAAACTCCAAAGGTAGAAATAGCATAAAACTGTAGATTTTTACTAGGAATATTGTCTTTTAAAAATAACAGTGTTTCTGGAAAATGAATGGCAAATAAATCATTTTCTGGATCTAACCTACCAGGCCACAGTTCCCCTCTTTCACATTTACTCATGGCTACAGCTAACCGTAAATCCTGCAATCTTTCTTGTTTATCCATTAAGTCTATGAACCTTTTGAAAACTCGTTTATAAAATTTATCTGTTCCTTGTTTCCACTCAGTTAACAAAATTAAACACCCTTGAGTATCTTTACTTAAACACTCATTCATAAATTCTTCATGGACTGGATCAGCAGATACAGATTCTAATTCTTTAAAAACTTCTCCTGGATAGTCACGGACAGCTAAATTAATTTTTTCTGGTTTTTGCCATTTTTTCTGGATTTCAATCAAAAATGAGTAAACTTTTAAATCATCAATGGTTGTAACATAGGTCCGAGTAGGCTCTAAAGATGCACCTTCTACAATAATATTTTCTGCATTATCTGCTAATTCTTTGGTTTCGTCATTTAATGCTTGAACTTTAAAATTTTTCTTTCTCCAAGCTGCTTTACTTGGTTGATAAGCCAAAGCTGCTAAATAAGTAGTTTTTCCTGAAGCCTGTGGTCCAATTACGTGAATATTGCCCATATCACACCCTTGTAATGATTTTTCAAATCTTTGTTATCGTTGAATAATATCCATAATATCTACATGATTTACACCTATTTAGCCAAAAAACTACCTAAATAAATCCAAGGTAATTCTAGGAGACTCCGATGGTAAATAGATGTAATAAAACACCGCACAGAACCGCCATCAATACCTTGATTTAATTTTTCTATCTGGGAATAAATCGGACGAAAATATTTTTGTAAAACATAACTATGTCGTTGTTGCCAGTTGAGGGAACTACCGTGGGGTTTATAAGCTAGTTTTCCTCCTTCTGTGGATAAATTACAAAATAAATCAGCTTTGTTCATACAAATAGCCAAATGTCTGACTTTTGGACATTGTTGATGGAAAAATGTTACCCATCTCTCAAAACGATTACACCATTGTTTCTGTGTGGGGAACTGTTCTACATCCACACCAGCTTGAAAAGTCATCCCCCGATGGGGTGGAATAATGAGTAATAGTCCTTCACTATTGCGAATAGGATCTAAAAATTGAATCCACCGATCAGTATTATCTTTTTGCCAACTTTTTCGCCATACCTCCCCCCCTGTATCAACCCAATTTACTAAAACCTGCTTGTTCCCAGACGGTAGCCGCCCATTCATATCTAAATAATATTGATATGGTGCTACTGCATCCGTGGGCTTGCCTTGGTAATTTTCATCCAGCAATAACAATCTCAGATTGTCATAATCGAGATTACTAACTTTGACATATTCACCATCGGGGTTGGCTAACTCTAGTGCTAGGTGAGTCTTGCCTGTTGCGCGATCGCCTATGTATACTACTCCCACACAGATTACTTTGATGACACTATATATATTTGAATCTAATTATACGATAATAGTTGTGACACAGTTTTGAAATGAAGTATATTTTTTTTATTTTTTTTATTTTTTTTATTTTTTTTATTTTTTTTGTGTAGCAGTTTGTTCAAAAAGTATAAAATAAAACCAAAAATCTACGATAAACTAACATCTCTACACTTGTTACATAAGTCATTACATAACTACGTAAAAGGTTTTTTAAGGTTTTTTTCAAGCATCTCACCTTGTAAGGGAGAGGTTTTAATAGGAGTTAATTTATACCTAAAAAAATTTTTAACAATTTCTAAAGATTTGTAAACTAAGTAATTTAAAGTGATAAGCTGTTGTGCATTTAATTTGTATAAGTGGAACAGGCATCTTGCCTGTTAAACAAGAGTTCAGAATATTAGGATCATACAATTTAGCTGTGTAACAGCTTATATCATGATTTTAATTACATTACTTCACGGAATAGCACTTTTAAAACATCGTTTAACTATAAAATCTAACTATAAAATCTAACTATAAAATTTAACTATAAAATTTAACTATAAAATTTATTTTACACGACTACTTATTTGATACATAAATAATCACCAATGATTAATAAGCCAATCATTAATAAATCAATAACTAAGAAACTAATAACCAATGACCACTTTTTGAGAGAATAAATATCTACAAAACCTACAAAACCTACAAAACCTACAAAACCTACAAAAATCGCCATCATAGCGATCATGGTACAGAAGGAATCAATAAAAATGGCAGAAAATTTAAGAAGTAAAGTAGTTACCCAAGGGGTGCAGCGATCGCCTAACCGGGCTATGTTACGGGCGGTTGGTTTCCAAGATGAAGATTTTAACAAAGCCATTGTCGGTATTGCCAATGGTTACAGCACCATCACCCCTTGTAATATGGGGATTAACAAACTCGCCCAAAGAGCAGAAATTGGTGTAAAAGAAGCCGGTGCAATGCCCCAGATTTTCGGTACTATTACCATCAGTGATGGCATTTCAATGGGAACAGAAGGAATGAAATATTCCCTAGTTTCCCGGGAAGTCATCGCCGATTCTATCGAAACCGCTTGTAGTGGGCAAAGTATGGATGGTGTGCTGGCCATTGGTGGTTGTGATAAAAATATGCCCGGTGCTATGTTAGCAATGGCACGCATGAACATCCCCGCCATATTTGTATATGGTGGCACAATCAAACCCGGAAAATATGACGGTAAAGACTTAACCGTTGTCAGTTCTTTTGAAGCAGTAGGTCAACACAGCGCCGGTAAAATTGATGAAAATGAACTATTCGCAGTAGAACGTAACGCTTGTCCCGGTGCTGGTTCTTGCGGAGGAATGTTCACAGCTAACACCATGTCCTCAGCCTTTGAAGCAATGGGCATGAGTATACCCTATTCCTCCACAATGGCCGCAGAAGATGAAGAAAAAGCCGAAAGTACCGCCAAATCAGCAGCCGTTTTAGTAGAAGCTATCCGTAAACAAATCTTACCCCGGCAAATTATCACCCGTAAATCTATAGAAAATGCCATTTCTGTGATTATGGCCGTGGGTGGTTCTACCAATGCAGTTTTACATTTTCTGGCGATCGCCCGTGCTGCTGGTGTAGAACTCACTTTAGACGACTTTGAAACCATTCGCGGCCGTGTTCCCGTCATCTGTGACTTAAAACCCAGTGGTAGATATGTAGCCACAGACTTACACAAAGCCGGTGGTATTCCCCAAGTCATGAAAATGCTCTTAGTTCATGGCCTGTTACATGGTGACTGTCTCACCATCTCAGGACAAACTGTAGCCGAAGTTTTAGCAGATATTCCTGACGAACCATCACCCGCTCAAGATGTGATCCGTCCTTGGAATAACCCCATGTACGCCCAAGGACACCTGGCTATTCTCAAAGGCAACCTGGCTACTGAAGGTGCGGTTGCTAAAATTACCGGAGTGAAAAAACCAGCCATTACCGGACCTGCGAGAGTATTTGAATCAGAAGAATCTTGTTTAGATGCCATTTTAGCAGGGAAAATCAAAGCTGGGGATGTGGTAATTGTCCGTTATGAAGGACCCAAAGGCGGTCCAGGAATGCGGGAAATGCTCGCTCCCACCTCTGCTATTATTGGTGCAGGTTTAGGTGACTCCGTGGGTTTAATCACCGATGGGCGTTTTTCCGGTGGTACTTACGGGATGGTAGTTGGTCACGTTGCCCCGGAAGCCGCAGTTGGTGGTAATATTGCCTTGGTAGAAGAAGGTGATAGCATTACCATTGACGCTAATGCGCGGTTATTACAGATCAATGTATCTGATGAAGAATTAGCCCGTCGTCGTGCCAACTGGCAACCCCGTCCACCCCGCTATACTAAAGGTGTGTTAGCTAAATATGCTAAACTCGTAGCCTCTAGTAGCGTTGGCGCAGTTACAGATTTAGATTTGTTCGATCATCATTAATTAGGGTTTGCTGAATAAACCTAAAACCTTGATATATCAAAGGTTAGAGGCTGATAAACACAGAAATTAGTGCAAGGGTTTTGAAGGGTATACCGGAAAAAGTGTGCATTTTTTGGGATTTCAAGAGATGGCAAAGAAATTTTCCAATCTCCTCCTGACTCCTGACTCCTGACTCCTGACTCCTGACTCCTATGCCCTCACGGAAAGACTTTCTCAGCAACCCCTAATTAGACCTGTCCGAAAAAGATGTAGGGACAATTCATGAATTGTCCCTACCATTGAAACAAGAATCCCCGTCCTTTTCAGGCGGGTAGCGTCAACAACTGATCAATAATCTTATCTTCCTGTCCAGATAGAAATTTAGCAAAGCGTTGTGCTAAAGGTGGAACAAAAACAAACGGACTGCTAAAACCAGAGAAAATATGAATATGTTCAAATTCGGGAATAGTACCAATTAAAGGTAATTTATCTTTGCTAAATGCAACTAAACAATGATGCCAAGTTCCTGGTAAATTTCCCAAAGCTGGTAATATGTGCGTGATACTTGTTCGCAACCATTTTTCACTTTCCTCTGAGTTAATTTGTTCATGGGGATCTGTAAGAATACGACTAATTTGACCTAAACGCAAACTACCATCAAGAAACTGGACTACACCTGCATCTAAAATAGGTGGTACTATTTCACCAGGTTGATCCCATAATTGATCATTTTGAGTTGATGCAATTTCTAATTGAAGGCGTTGTAAAATCGCCGGTGTGACTAAGGTGCGTAACCGCAGATCCACTGATGGAGTTTCAATTATTTCTGCATGAGAAAAATAAATCTTCACAGAAATACCTACTGATTTTAATAATTTTCGGCTCATTCCACCAGTACAAATGGCTATATCAGCACTGTGGAAGGTGTCCGTGGTTGTTTTTACACCTCTAAAACTTTTGTCAGCGACAAAAATATATGTAGGTTCTAATACTTTGGTAAACTGTATTTCTCCCCCCAGACGTAGAAATGCTTGAATGTATGCTTGCCTTAGTTTTTGCGGATGTACATGACCATGTTTGACAGTTAAAGTACCAGAGATAGCATTTTTATTGAGTAATGGTTCTAACTCACAAGCTTCTTGAACACTCAATAGCTGGGGTGGTGTGCTAAGATGAGAATAGGATGCGGCTGCTACCTTTGGTTCAGTATCATTAGCGATAGTTAGTAATAAATCTAATTCTCGGAATTGGATATCAGCATCTAATTCTGGCGCTAGGATTTGATAACGAGCGATCGCTTCTTGACATAGTTGTTGTGTCACAGGTGTTGTACCAGACCAATAAGCAATTCCACCATAACTATAGCGAGTAGCATTTTGTGGTGTTTTGTCTTGTTCTAGCAGCAGTACCGAAAACCCCGTTTTTGCTAATTCATAAGCAAGTGCAGCACCTGTAATTCCTGCACCAACCACAATCCAATCATACACTTTCATAAATAATTACATAAATAATTACAATTTGATTATGAAAATCCGTGCTGAAAATATCCTCGACTATCCAACCATAGCAAAAGTCAACACACTAGTACCGCTTCGCGGAAGTCAAAAGTCAAAAGTCAAAAGTCAAAAGTCAAAAATAATAGGTCGTAAGCTTTTTAGCGATTGAGAATGGTTGGTTTATTTACGCCGTGCTGTACTAACCCAAGTTGCTAGTTATGGGGAAGAGCGATAGCTACGCTGCACTTCGTGAACGCTAGGGTGAAGTTTGGGAAATAAATGGGTCAATAAAGTAATAACCCAAGTAGCCGGTAGAGATTCAAATGGAAAGAAAGTCATCAAAAATTGACTCCTGGAATGC
>NZ_BJCE01000029.1:0-34239 GCF_005402885.1 Sphaerospermopsis reniformis | reverse complement strand
TATACCCCTAGCGCGTTTTGGGTACATATGTATATAATTGGTAATATTTTTCATCTTTGGTAGAACCACGGTATATTTTCCATTTACCGTTCTACCATTTTTCCGTTATATATTTCGGACAGGTCTACTCTCAATTTAGGGTTACGGGGAATAAGTTCATTGAGGAAAACATTACCATAATTACTAAGTAGTGCAAAAAGGTAATTTTGGGCAAAAATTACAAAAGATGGTCGAGACATAGACAATTTTTCCCAAATATTTTTTCTAATCTGTTCTACATTTAATTAGCCATATTTTATCATAAATACCTATTAGCTATTACATACTACCTATATCTTCAACATAAGTAAGATTAAGACCCGATCTAACTTTTGGTTTTTTCATCTTTCTCTGGTAAGACTATAGGACTCCTATTTAATGATTTGCCAAGATTCTGTACACAAGAGTCCGTCAAAAGTAAGGGGTTTAGCAATCCTAAACCCTGACATAGATCATGAAACATCTGGTAACAATTATCATAGGGACAATTCATGAATTATCCCTACAGGGGTTTCGTGGTTATACACATTTCATGACCACAAAATGTCTATTACCCAAGGAGGTATTTAAGTGCTAGGTAAATTTTTAGCGATTACGGGTTCAATGATCATATCCATTGCACCCATACCTAAAGCTACAGCCCAGACACCGAATAATTTACCAGAAATACCAGAAAGTTTACATAAAACTACATTTACTAAAACAACATTAACTCAACCACAACAAGAAAAAGAAAATCAATTTTTAGAACAATTGGCGATCGCCTCTGGTACTACCATCGCTATGGTAATCATGAGTTGGGGAGTTCGTCGTTTCCAAAAACGTTTAAGTAATAATTTACTCAAAGTCTCTGACTCTAATTCCTCAGAAGATCAACCCATCACTACATTACTAAATAAACAGCAAGAGCGACATCTTCAAGAAGTTAAAACCCGACTATTTCAACTTGCACAAGCTGGAATTTAGGTCAGTGGTAGTTTAATTATTTTAGGACTATTTCCTGCTACCCAAGCCCTACAAATTGGGATTCTCACCATTGCCAAAATTCCCATTAAATTAATAGTTGTTGGTGTGGGAACATATCTAACAGTAAGGTTTACCTATGCCATTATAGATCATTTTACCTCTACTATCATCAGTGGTGGAGCATTACTAACTCCAGAAACTTCCGAACGTTTGCAATTGAGAATATCCACATTTTCTGGGGTTACTAAAAGTATCACTATCATTATTTGGGTAGGTGCAGGAATCCTAATGTCCTTAATTGCTTTGGGAATAAATATTGTTCCTCTTTTAGCTGGTGCTGGTTTAATTGGTGTGGCTGTATCTTTGGCTTCTCAGAACTTAATTAAAGATGCCATTAATGGCTTTTTGATTATTCTTGAAGATCAATATGCTTTGGGTGATGTGATTACTGTGGGAAATGTGGGTGGTTTAGTGGAAAATCTCAATTTGCGAATGACTCAAATACGGGATGCAGAAGGAAGATTAATTACAATTCCTAACAGCGAAATTAAAGTTGTAGCTAATCTTTCTAGTCGCTGGTCTCGTGCTGATTTAATTATTCCAGTTTCTTATCAAACTGATATTGATAAGGCTTTGAAATTAATTGAAAATGTCGCTATCCAGATGAATCAAGAACCTCAATGGAAACGACAAATTATTGAAACCCCCAGTATTTTGGGAATTGATAATTTTGGCGATCGCGGGATGATGATTCGTGTTTGGATCAAAACCCAACCCCTCAAACAATGGGATGTAGCGCGAGAATATCGTCGTCGTCTGAAAATTGCTTTTGATGAAGTTGGAATTAATATTCCCGTACCTCAACAATCAATCTGGGTTAATGATGTTCAGTTATTGAGTTATCAAGAAAGTGGTTCATCTTTGCATTAAGCAGATATTTGACTGACTTAAAATGTGATTCAAACCCTGTTCTGGTGTAGCGGTAATTCATGAATTGCCGCTACTTTCGTTATTTTTTGCGTAAGTCCTGGATAAGTCAGGGGTTTTTCGCTATTCTCTTGCAAATTTAGTATAAATGTACTATAATAAATTCATCGTGTCCGACCTGTAAACAATATCTGGAAGATGGATTCAAGGGTATTACAAGGGTATTACTATGATGAAGCACTATATTCTCAATCTTAATCCAACTGCCAAGCATGAATGGGATCGTTGTATTTTACGTGATCCTCTGACCGCAAAACGTCCAGACATAGCAAAATTAATTGCTGAAGCGGTAGGTGCGGATACGGGTAGTTATTTAGTCAGTGTCAATATTGAAGTTACAGTTTTGGAGGAAGCAGCATTACCTCAAGCTGAACAACTTTCCCTTCCCCTTCCAGAAGTGAGTATTTCTTCACCAATTCGGGAAGCAGCGTAATTAAAAGTTAATTAAACAGTCCTGGGTTGGGTAGACATCAGGAAACCCAACTCCTACAATTGTAGGATTTTTCTAAAAAATAGCAAAAACACCCAATCAGATTATACATATGATCGTAGCACAAAAAGTAAATAAGGATTAATCAATCCTGAAAAAACGTATTTGCGTTGAATTATTGACAACATTCTCAATAATCTTGAGAATAAAGGCTGATTATTGTCAACAAGGCGCAATTGATCTATTTTAGCAAAATCAATATTTAAAAAACTTATATTTAGCTAATATCCCCGACTTCTCTAATATTTAATCTTCATCAACCAGAGATATAACATAGAAGTCGGGGATCTGATCACCTTTTTAACAATTCTTGAATTTGCTGATTAATAATATTCACATCAAACATTTGACTAGCACTAATTCTAGCATAATTAGCGATATTTTGCATCAAGTCTTTTTCCTGAACACAATGATTAATTACCTGTGCTAATTCTTGGGGGTTATTTGGTGTGATTAAAAAACCATTTATCCCATCTTCAACTAATTCTATTGCACCCCCAGCTTTAGCAGCAACCACAGGTTTACCGCATAGCATCGCTTCCACAATAACTCTACCAAAAGGTTCAGGTGCAATTGATGTATGTGCCACTAAATCACAAGCTGACATTAATTGGGGAATATCATCACGAAAACCTAAAAATTTAACTCGGTTTTCTAAATTTAAAGCTTTTACTTGATGGTGTAACTCTTGTATATATTCATCCTCACCAAATAAAGCATCACCGACCAAAATAACATTAACATTTTCTGGACATTCTGCCAAAGCATCAATTAAAATATGCTGTCCTTTCCAGGGAGAAAGACGGCTAAAATGTCCCACTACAAATTTATCCTCTAATCCCAAATTTAGCCTTAATTGCCGAGGTTCATTTTCAGAAACTTGATAATTTTTAATAGCAAAACCATTATAGACAACTTCTACAAAATCAGGTTTCCCACCAGCTTGGATAAATGCAGTTTTACTAGCTTGAGAATTAGCAATTACTAAAGATGCAAAGCGATTAATTAAAGTAATAGCAACCCGGAGATTAGTGTTACTAAAATGTTCTAAAGATAGAATATCGTGTAAATGATAAACCAAAGGACGACGAGAGAGAAAACTTGCTATTGCACCGACAACTAAAGCTTTTTGAGTATTAGCGTAAATTAAATCATATTCCCTAGCGCGTGTCACGACTTTATTAATTAAAGGTGTGAGTTGTCCTAAACTAGCTAATGCTGTAAATAAACTACTTTGTCTTTTAACTTTAATAGCTTGAGTTGCTAAAACTTCCACAGGAATATGATTAATTTCCAGTAACTTTCTAAAATCACCATCAGCAAATAAACCAACCAAAGAATTATTAGCAAAGGGTTTAGCAATATCTAATAAACATAACTCAGCACCACCCGGTTTACCACTTTGATCTAAAAACAAAATCTTCATTATTATCTACCTTTATCTGCGTCTATCTGCGTTTAATTTATCAATTTTGATCAGCTAAAATAACTTGTCTTACTTGTTGAGAAATATGATTCCAATCATAATTTTGTACTGCATAATTACGACATTCTTCTCTAGAAGGTAAAATGATTTTTCTTAACATTGCTTGTTCTAATTTATCAGCAATGCTATCAACAGTAATAGAATCAGTAATTAAATCTGGTGCAAAACCCTGTAAAATTTCCGGCATTCCCCCTACAGGTGTGCATAAAACTGGAGTACCACAGGCTAAAGATTCCACAATTGCTAATCCAAAACCTTCAAAAGACTGACTGGGCATTACTGTTAAATTAGCAGCTTGGTAAGCAATTGGTAACTGTTCATCAGGTAAAAAACCTAAGAATTTAACATTGTTTTCTAGTCCAAGTTCTATCACCTGTTGTTGTAGTAAATTTTGAATATGTCCACGTCCAGCAATAGCTAACCAAATATCAGGAATTGTGGGTTTAATTATGGCTAGTGCTTGTAATAACTTATCAATTCCCATGCGATAAACTAGACGACGGGAGGTAAATAATATTGGTCGATCAGTTGGCCAACCTAGTTGTTTTCTGGCTGTGAGACGAGATAAATTATATTGAAAGTGATTGATGTCTACTCCACCGGGGATAATGTGAATTTTATGCCAGGGAACTTGATATTGTTGATGTAAAATATTACCAAAAGCTTGGCTGAGAACAATGAAGCGATCGCAGCGATTATAGGTATTTTTTTCTATTAATTGCCTCTTCATCCAAATACTTAGTTTTTTATTTACTTCTTCTTCCTTACTTTCCGAAGCCCAAGGACCATGAAAATTAAAAGTAATTGGTACTTCTTTCGGTAAAAGATCCAAAATCGGAAAGCTATATAATGCGAAATGTAGATTAATTGCATCAGGTTGATCTAATCTAGTTTTTTGGAAGTTAGTCCGAATGGACCATAATCTTTTCCAAATTTGACTATCTGGAGATGCTAAATTATTTAACTGAATATTTGACTGAATGGGTGTATTTTTTGCATCAGGTAAACCTACACCACATAATTCTATTCGGTCTTTATTTAGAGCTAATTTTTGAGTTAGTTCATAAATATACCTTTCTAATCCTCCCGGTGTTTTGGGAAACCAACCTGTTCCCAATGTGAGGATAGACGCAGAAGCTAATTCCTGAGTTTTTGTCATACCTTCCACCTAATTATCTCCTTAACTTCCTCACACGATGAAACTTATTTAATAGGTAAGTCTGAAACGATACAGTTAATGCTCACAATCATCAATTAACAAACCTTTAGTTTAATCCGGTTAAAAATTTGTAAATCAGGTAGTTTTTGAATAAATTATTTTTATATATTGAGTTTACTGAGTACGGGGAGTCTTGGGATTTTGTACTTAGTAAAAGTATTACTGTGATTATTAATATCATTGATATCATTAATATCTATTAAATCCGCACCTTTGATAATTAAATATTTTCTCAAGCTTTGTATCTATCTACAGAATTAGGCTTTGATGAATCCTGTATTATAATTAACAAGTTCCGAGGGGAAGATAAATTATTTTTATGAAAAAGAATAATATTGGCAGATGAGAAAATATAAAAAATATATTTTTTTGATAAAGTTCTGATGAAATTACCTAAAATGCAACATTTATTTGTTAGTTTATTGATATTTAGTACCAATGATGTTTCTGTGCCTTTTCTCCGCTACGTTTTCGCTACGGTTTTTAGAAAAGGAACAAGATATCAAAAAGCAAAAGCATAATTTAGCAACTCATTTTTGCCAATATGCAGCCATAGCAATTTTATGAAAAACAGATTCACTTCACAAATTCAAAAAAATCAACAACAGCTAATTCAAGTTATCAATAATGTAGTTAGGAGTAGGTACTGGCGACAAAATATAGCTGTCAAAATTTTACTGTCTGTCACTTGTAGCTTAATTGTCATCTTTGCGGGAATGACAATGGAAAAAGCCACAACTCAAACAGCTACAGCACCAGTATTTACTTATCAAACATCTTGGCTTGGTAATACTATTGGTAAGGGAGAACTAAGGGTACAAAACTATATAGAGGCGATGTATGTTACAGGAAATGGACTAATTTATACTAACAGCATTTGGGATGAAGCTGGCATGGAAGCAGCTATCTATAAAGATGGTAAAGTCATAGGTTTCCTAAAAGATTTGCATGGTTGGTATCGTCTGGGTGGGAAAGCGGTTACAGCCAATAGCAAATATATTTATGTTGCTATGAGACAGGGAGGAATGAGTAGTCAAAAAGAAGGTTATCCTTCTGAGGGTAAAACTTGGTACTGTGTGAGACGCTATGATTTAACGGGAAAACCTGCACCTTTTCCTGGGGGAAATGGCTGGGATAAAAGTATGTTAATTATCAGTGACAAAAGCGAAGTTACTGGTTTAGCAATTGTAGGTAATAAGTTATTTGTGAGTAATGCTGATGCCAACATTGTGCGTATTTTCAATACAGAAACAATGCAGGAAACGGGAAAATTTACTGTTAATAATCCCGGAGGAATAGCCGTTGATCCACGGGGAACTTTATGGATTATTCAAAATAAAAAAGGTAATACACCAGGGAAAATAGTTCATTATGACCAAACTGGTAAGAAATTACCCCAACAAATTGTAGATGTTGTTGATCCTACAGCGATCGCCATTTATAAACAAGATAGAATATTAGTAGCTGAAAATGGCATCCGGCAACAGGTACTAATTTACAACATCAAAAACCAACCTGTCCAGGTAGGAACTTTCGGAACTAAAAATGGAATTTATAGCGGTGTTCCTGGAGAAGTTCAAGACTTAAAACTTTATGGTATTACAGGCGTTGGTGCAGATAGTGCCGGCAATTTCTATATCAACAATAATGGCTTTAATAATTCAGGAACAGATTTAAGAAAATTCTCCCCATCGGGAAAACTGCAATGGCAATTACTTGGTTTAATCTTTGTTGATAATGCCGATACAGATCCTAAAAGTGATGGTGTTAATCTTTTCACCAAACAAGAAGAATATTGGATGGATTACAGTAAACCAGCAGGTAAACAGTGGACATATAAAGCTTATACTTTAAATCCTTTCAAATATCCTCAAGATCCGCGTCTACATACATCCCCAGATGCTCCTATTTTCCGTCGCATTCAAGGAAAGCCTTTTTTATTTCTGACACATATGTTCGGAAGTATGGTGCAAATTTATCGTTTTGATCCAAAAACAGATGGTGAAATTGCTATTCCCGCGGGAATGTTTGTGGGAACTAATGATAAACAAGAACAAGCTATAAAAGGTAATTGGCCTCCATATCAACCAGCCAAAGGAGAATGGATCTGGCGAGATAAAAATGGTAATGGTGCATTTGATCAAAATGAATATGACAACAGTGAAGATTATCCCTACATAGGAGGTTGGTGGGTAGATACTAAAGGTGATGTTTGGAAAGCTTTGCGAACGGAAGATGGTATTCGCCATTATCCTTTACAGGGATTAGATAGTCAAGGAAATCCGATTTATACCTATCGTTCCATGCAAAAGGAAAAGACTCCTAGTTTCTTTAAAGATTTGCGAAGAATTGAATATTTTCCCGAAACAGATACGATGTATTTGTCAGGTTTTACTGTTGAACATCCTGCTATTGGTGATGATTGGGGAGTTGTCGGGTCAGAAATTGCCCGATTTGATAATTGGAGTAAAGGAAATCGCACTCCTAAATGGCGAACTGTCATTCCTTATGACACCACTGGTAAACGAGAAATTGCTACCGCCGCTATGAGTGTAGCAGTAGATTATGTATTTACAGTGACATCTAAAACTGCGGAGGTTAATATCTATAATGCCACTACAGGCAAACTTGTAAGAAAATTTAGTCCAGGTCCAGAAGTTGCTGGAGAAAGTGGTTGGGTGGATATTCCCCACGGTATCCGCGCTTTTCGTCGTCGTAATGGTGAATATTTAGTGTTTGTGGAAGAAAATTGGAAAGGAAAAGTGATTATTTATCGTTTACCAATTTCCTAAAAATTAGGTTATCCAACTTATTGGATTAAGTGTAAAAATCCATCATTTAGGATTAAGTACGGGTTTAGCATTGCTAAACCCGTACATGAGTCAGAATATTGGATAATTTGCCATCCAATCATGATTTTTAAGTTGAACAAATAACATTTTTTGTATGCTGAGACAGAGAAAATTCAATCTTCATATTTATAGCACAAATTTACAAAATTAATAAATTTGGCTGAGTTTGTTTAAATATGATGATAATTAAGGCTTTGTACTTTGCCTTAATTTTCATAGCTTGAGACTCTGTTTAGAGAATAAATTAATAGAAGTAGAGGAAGTAAAAAAATATGCTAAAAACAACCTTGATGGAATTACAAAAATTAATTCCCAGCAATTTATTAAATACAGTCCAATATATTCATGCTAGTTTACTTGCAAAATTTATTTTAGGTTGGGGAAGTGAACAGTTTCAATTTAGTGAAGCTTCTGCAATGGTTTTTTCTCCCCATCAAGATGATGAAACTTTAGGTTGTGGTGGGATGATCGCTCGCAAACGGGAACAAGGAATAAAAGTAGCCGTCACTTTTTTAACCGATGGACGTGGTTCGCATGGTACAGATACAAATATTCAAAATCAAATTATTCAAATTCGTAAACAAGAGTCTTTAGAAGCATTAAGTATTTTGGGTATTTCTCCTTCAGAAATTCACTTTTTGAATAAAAAAGATGGCAGTTTACCAGATTTAAATCCTGAAGAAAAACAACAAACCATTGCACAGATTTCCGAACTGTTAAAACGTTATCAACCAGGAGAAGTTTATGTTCCTCACCGTAAAGATTGTCATAGAGATCATGAAGCTACATATTACTTGGTAAAAGAGGCGATCGCCCAGAGTGGAATTAAAGTCCAACTCCTACAATATCCTATTTGGGTATTTTGGAGAGCGCCCTTATTTATCCTCTTAAAATTCAATGATATTAAGTCAGCGTATCGCTTATCAATTACCTCAGTACAAGAAAAGAAAAAAAGAGCGATCGCTGCCTATCCTTCCCAAATGCAAACCCTCCCACCAGGCTTTATCAAACGATTTTTATCTTCAGAAGAAATCTTCTTTCATAATTAATTCTCATGTATTGAATCAAAAGCTCAAAGCTAAAATATCAACATCTTTTGCCTGGTGAAATTTCTATTAACAACAATTGCCGTGGAGAACAAATAAATGCGTATCCTACACATTACGAACCATGTCCAAAAAATCGGTAACGGAATTGTCAATGTCGCAGTAGACTTAGCTTGTTTACAATCAAAACAAGGTTTTAAAGTTGCTGTTGCTTCAGCAGGTGGAGAATACGAAAAATTATTAGCAAATCATGGAATTGAGCATTTTCAACTCAATCAATCACGTACACCATTAAACATCATTAAAGCAGCTTGGCGTTATCGAAAAATTATCAAAGAATTTCAACCAGATATTGTTCATGCCCACATGATGACAGGAGTTGTACTAGCAGGAATTTTGAGAAATAATCATGAATATAGTTTAGTTTCCACTGTACATAATGAATTTCAACATAGTGCAGTATTAATGGGATTAGCAGATCGGGTAATTGCAGTTAGTCATGCAGTAGCTGATTCTATGATCCGCCGTGGTATTCCCGCCGAAAAATTACGAGTAGTTGCTAACGGCACTTTAGGCAGTCCTCGACATAGAAAAATCCAAGATTATCAACCCATAAAACTACATCATCCAGCCATAACCACAGTAGCAGGAATGTATACTAGAAAAGGTATTGGTGAGTTAATTGCAGCCTTTCAAACTATTGCTAAAGATTTTCCTCAAGCCCATCTTTATTTAGTAGGAGATGGACCAGACCGTGCTATATTTGAGAGCATGGTTAAAAACTGCAGTAAACTACGCAAACGTATTCATTTTGAAGGTTTCCAACCAGAACCCCAACGATATATGTTATCCACAGATATCTTTGTTCTCGCCTCACACTGTGAATCATTTGGTTTAGTTTTAACAGAAGCACGAGAAGCCGGTTGTGCCATTGTCGCTAGTGATGTAGATGGCATTCCTGAAACTTTAGATCATCGTCAAGCTGGTATTCTTATTCCACCCAAAGATAGCCAAACATTGGCTAATACCTTAGTGCAATTACTCAAAGATCCTCAACAATTACAAAGCTGGAAATTACGCGCCCAGCAAAATCTAGAAAGATTTAGTACCATGCGAGTAAGTGAGGAAACATTGGCTGTATACCGTGAGTTAACTAGAAAATATGCCGTCATCAACCCAATACAAATGAGAGAATTAGTAGTAGGTAAATAGTCATTAGTCATCAATATCCATTCATCTACCTTACCTATTCTCTATTTATTGCTATATATTAATCACTTCCTTTTGACTAAAATACATGGCAATTCCTTTTTCATAATAAGCAGCTTCATTGATAAAGAGAGGATACACAATAGACTCTCCCTCATAGAGAATTTCTTCATCTTCAAAAGTGAGAAAAATTGGATCACCAGGATGGAGAGGTTGATAATCTCTAAATTGAAGTTGGGGATGAATCATCGCTTTAATTTCCCCATCTTCATTTCTAGGATAATCAACCGCACCAATAGATTGATAAAGTGTCAGCGTGTTGTTATGTTGGGGAATTTTCCCTTGGTTACATCCTTCAAAATAGTCCAACACAGCATAAATAAGTTGTTCTGTTTTTTGAAACAATTCCGCATTTAAAATACCTTGAGCGACAGCACCAACTTCTATAGCTAAACCTAATTCACTTAAAGAACGGAGAAAACCACTATTTCTAGGTTGTTGATGACTATAAACTTTTACCAAAGGATTAATTGCACTCAGATGAGCCGCCAAACGTAATAATAGGGGGTGCATATTACCTAAAATAATACATAATCCCATTTTGGCTGTAGTCGTATGTAAATCAATAATTGCATTTACACAATCTTGGTTTTGTGGTTGCAAAATTGCTTGAATTTCCCTAGCCCTTAATTCTTCATAAATAGAAATTTTGTCATCAGGTAAATTGTCTCCAGTAAAGCAACGATTTAAATCTTTATCAATGTATCTGCTTCCACTGGCAATAGCTTTAGGATTACCGAATAATGACAAAGTTTCAAAACTTGATCTCTGAATTAAATCTGGATATTTATGGAACTTTTTGATTAAATAAACTCCAATTAATTCATTACCGTGACTGCCTCCAACAATTGCCACACGATTGATTTGATTCATAATTACCTCATACATACAAAAAATGAAATTACTAAAAAGCAGCTAGATTATAATTAATTCAGCAAAAAATAAATTAGTTAAAAATCAGCCTTTTTTAATAAAACATCAAAATGATTATATAGCATGACGCGATTAAATTCCCGACTTCTCTAAGAAATCGGGAATTTTGTTCTTTACAAGAGAAACTTTGCGTTCTCTCCTTTGTTTACTGTTCAAGTTCTAAATCCTAATCCAATTAATTACATCTTCATTCCTTGCTGCTGATAGTATTTATGTGCTGCCATAGCCATAGCCAAAAATCCCCACATAATCATACCTGACACACTTAACATCCCACTATAAATAATCAACTGAGCGCAGGAACTGATCCCAATAGCACGAGCAGCACTGACAAAACTATCCAACTTTCCTTCAGTATGGTTACTAACACTAAAAAGCATTAATAACAACCCACCAAGATAAGGTATAGCACCGAACCAACCCAAAGTAAAAAACATATCTAAAATGCCGCTGTCAATTACAATAACTTCAATTTGTCCAGTTTTTTCATTAACTTTCCAGATATTTCCTAAACCATTACCAAGAGCAGTAGAAAGGGCTAAATTGAGATTTCGATCATAAGATTTTGATCTCTCCAGAAAACTAGTATCTTTTTGCAGATTAGAAAAACTTTCCAAGCGAGTAGTCACAACTTCAGAGATAGGTTCAATATTTAGCAATGGTACAACACACATAGCCATTACTAAAATGATCATAATTAAACGCATTTTAATTCGGGCATTTACCGAACCCAAAATTATAATTATTCCTAGAATCCAACCGCCCCAATTAGTACGTACTTGAGAAAGTAAAAATGACAAATACCCAACTGCGGAAGCAGGAAAAATTAATGGACCAGAACTGGTAAATAATAACAACAAACCAGCTTGCATTACCGAACCAAATGGACCAGTTGAGTGCAGTGTACTCCAAACCCGCATTCCAAAAGGTTCAGGATTACCAGAACTGGTAAACATTTTTGATTCTATTAGCCACAATTTATCCCACTCAGGAGCAACTACAAATTGATAGATTCCATAAGCTCCTGTGATTAAAACACACCATAAAAATACCCGCTGAATGTGTTGACGATAACTAGGATAATCTCGCCAATTCATAAATAAATGAAATGCAAAAAGAATGGGACTTAACCAGTCTAAAAGTCCGCGGATAACTGGAACTGGTTGATTAAAAATTAATCCCACTAAAAAACCGTAGATCACCCCGATAAAACCTAAAACAAAAGGTAAGCCTCCTTGACGAATAGCACTAGGTAAGTGTTTCAACAAGGTGGCGATAGTGACAAATACCACTACATAAGGTGCAAGCATCATTTGCCGGGTGGGGTCCCAACCAATTCGATAGTCAACTAAACGAGTTAGGAAGGGTGTGAGAAACCAAATCCACCAAGTAAAACCAATGTAAAGAATGGGATGACGCAAGTATAAAAATACTGCTACAAGCAAAGAGGAGGCAGGAAAAACCAAGCGTAATAAACTAGCAGCACCGCCAAAATAGCAAGTTGCTGTGAGCAAGATAAAGCCAGCAATGACTATCCAAGCTTGTGCTGATCTTTTTTCTGGGGAATAATTGGTTTGTAAAAAACTATTGAAAAGGATCTGTTTGGAAATCACTTTTTTGGTAATGGGTAATGGGTGATTGGAAAAAATTACGAATTACAAATTACGAATTACAAATTATCAATTATCAATTATCAATTATCAATTTATTACTTTGCCATGCTTGCCAACGTCCCCGCAAAGAGGCTTGTAATTTTTTAGTGGCAATTGTGCCTTGACTGGGTAAAAATCTCAACCATTGTAATATTCCTAAACTATCCCTTGTCCCTATGAATACTGCCCAAAATAAAAAGATAATTCGGCGTAAAAGTGGTAAATGTTCTAATAAAACTAGGGTTTCATTATGAACTAAGTTAGTAAAGGCAATTTCATTAAAGTTTTCCCGCTGATCTTCATCAAAACGTTGGGCAGGATAGTGATCTACGGCAACGCTAGGATCATAAATAATTTTCCAACCTGCACGTTTGAGAGCTAGAGTAAATGCCATTTCAAAATGTACCTGTGCGCCAGTTCCTCGCATCCGTTGATCAAATCTTAATTTCCCCATTGCTTGGGTGCGAAAACTCATATTCACACCTTTAAGGACATCAACTTCACGAGGTTTTCCTACTCCTAAATGATGGTTGCCAATGACTCGCCCAAACCACTGTACACGCCCTACTCTTGAAGAAGAACCGTTTTCTATTTTCTCGCCTTGGTGTATCCAGTCACGTCCGCCCACTGCACCTATGCAACCATCGCTGTCAAAATGGGCAGTGATTTTTTCTAGCCAGTCAGGATGGGGAGCAGCATCATCATCAGTAATGGAAACTATGTCTCCGTTTACTGCTGTCAGTCCGGTGTTGAGAGCAGCTACTACTCCCGGTTGTGTAACTGTGACAATTTGCAATGGTAGGTTGTGGGGCGGAAATTCGCCCAGGAATTGCCATGTTTCCGTATCTGTATCCCGGACTACGACAATTACTTGATCAACTGGCTTAGTTTGGGCTTGCAGTGCGGTAAGGCAGCGTGATAAGTCCTGCGGACGGCGATAGGTGGGGATGAGAACTGTGTTCCTCATTTTGCATTAACTCTGTAAATAAGTCTAAATAGGTTTGTGCCATTATTGTCCAGCTATGTTGTTCAGCAATGGTGCGAGCAGTTTTACCCATTTGTTGGCGCAGTATATTATCTGTTAATAACAATAGGGCGGCAGATAAAGCATTTATGTCATCTGTATCCGGTAAAATAATTCCTGCTTCTGGTGTGACTAATTCTGCACCTCCTGTAGCCGTGGCAGTGATCACAGGTAAGCCGGAAGCCATTGCTTCTAATAAAACCAGACTGCAAGCTTCATATCGGGAAGGAAAAACAAAAAAATCTACAGCCCGCATAATTTCGGCTATATCCCGTCGATATCCCAAAAAATGCACTCTTTCACTGATGCCTAAACTATTTGCTAATTCTGGAAAGGGACTACCTTCTGTTTTTCCTACTACTGCTAAATGTAAATTGGGGACTTTTACTAAGGCTTGCAGAATTGAATCTAAGTTTTTTCTAGTTGTGCGAATATCTCCAGCAAATAAAGCTAAATTGACATTTTCCGGTAAACCTAATTTTTGCCGAGAAGTCACACCGGGAGAAAATTCTGTTAAATCAACTCCATTCACAATAACCCGAATTTTATCACAGGGTACACCAATATTTACTAATTCATCAGCCACTTTTCCAGATACAGCAATTACAACTTTACTTTCTCGAAATGCCTGTTTTTCAGCAGAGGCATTAATGGCAGTATATAGCCATTGATATAAACCATATACATCTTGACGATGACGGTAAATATGTACAGGCGATCGCCACCAAGAACTATGAACAAAATGTACTGCATTTACATCACTCGCACCTTTAGTAATTGCACCATTAACTTTAATTAAATCTACTTCATGGCGATGTTTACGTAACCAAGCACCACTTTTTTGAGCAAAGATAAAATTGCGAATAAATTCAGTAGGATATCCGTTGACAGGAATTTTAATCCAATTTACCCGGCTATTTTCTGCTAGTTCGGGTGAGATTTCACTGGCTAATAATGTCAAATGATCACCACGACGAATGGCTTCTAGAGCAACTTCATAATTTACTCTGCCCTGACCATCACCTTTTTGAATTTTATGGGTAACAATGCAAAGTTTCACTAATAACCTCTCTAGTTAATTAAATGTTTATTAAACACCCAGTAATTTCTGCGTGAATTTGGGATGTGTAAAACTGAGAGTCAGAGCTATTAAAGTTCGCAAGTTAAATTTTTGTTTCTGTAATGCTTGCCAAAAATAAGAACGTGCTGCTGTGGTTTGTTGATCTAGCATCAAGCCAATTCCTAAAGTTGTATGTGCTTCTAACCAGAGCTTTCTAAAATGTGAATGAAACTGTTGTAAACGCTTATCTTCCATAAAGGTTTGGTAACAGAAAATTTCACTTTTAGCTTTACGAATTTTTGCTTGAATATTCCGTCTACCACTGAGCATGGTATCAGTTTGTTCATGTTCCCGATAATATGTTAATTTTTCAGGATAATAGTAAACTCCATGTCCTGAGATACAACATAAGTAAGTTAAATATAAATCCCACATTCCCCCAACTTCTGAAGGAATAATATCCCAATTAATCAAACCATTGCGAATTACACAAGCTGCTGCTGTCGGTATACTTTTATCGACTAAACCAATTTGTTGGAAATTTTCATGAATTCCATAAGCAATTTGATCACGCTTATAACTGCGGGAATTTTCTTCAGTTGCTGCTGGATTAATTTGACTTTGACCATCAATAATATATTGGTCACAAAAAGCCAAAATCAAATGAGGATTAGTTTCTAGATGTGGTACAAGTTTAGCTAAAAAATCTTGATGCCACATATCATCATCATGGAGACTAGCGACATATTTACCTTGTGCCATTTTAAAGGCATTCATTTGATTATTGAGCATTCCCACATTTTCTGGATGTCGCCAAAATCTGATTCGTGAGTCACAAAAAGATGCCACTAAATTTTCAGGATTTTCAGGACTACAATTATCAGAAACAATAATTTCAATGTTTTGATAAGTTTGGTTAACGGCGCTAGTAATTGCTTGTTTGAGGTATTCTGGGCGATTATAAGTAGGGATAATCACGCTAACCAGAGGTTCTGATATTTGAGTATTTATAGTCATAATTCAGGTTAGTTATTTTTTCATTTCTGCTAGTTTTTAAGCTAAAGTCAGCGATAGTTTTGGCGTAAATTGTTTCTAATCTCTGAATGTGAAGATCCAGAGTAAATTCTTGTTGAAACCAAGCTTGTCCTTGTTCGCCCATGCCTCGACTTTGATGGTAATTTGTAGCTAGTTGGTTGATGGCATCTGCTAATTTTCGTGTATCATTAGCTGGTACAAGGATTCCTGTTTTCCCATCTTGCACATATTCAGGAATTCCACCCACAGCACTAGCAATTATTGGACGATAATGGGCATAAGCTTCTAAAGTGACTAAGCCGGCAGGTTCAGGCCAGAGACTAGGAAAAACTACAGCCAAACACTGCTGATAAAGTGTTTTAAGCTTGTCTTTATTACACCAACCATGCCAAGTAATACGATTACTTAAACCCATTTTCTGGGCTAATTTTTCCATCTTACTTTTGATCCAACCTTCACCTGCAATATCAAGATGAATTTGCGAATGAGTTTTGGCTAAAGCTTTCACTAACCATTCAATTCCTTTATCGGGGACAATGCGACCCACAAACAAAATGCGCTGATTTTGATGAATTTCTGGAGTTAAAGATGCTGTGGGATATGTAGGTTGTTGGACACCGCAGTGAAGTGTAATTACTTGGTCGGGTGATAAACCATTGTTAATAATTTGCTCTCGTACATAATTACTATTAGCAATTACAGGAATGTTGATTTTTTTGGCAGTGCTAAGAAAATTATAGCTATTCCGCAAATTGTCAAACATTTTTTGTGGTCTGCGACTACCACAACCATCTACCAAATGTCCCCAAGCACAACCTAATGGGTACATATTGCGATCGCATTGTTTTTGGCGATCGGCTAAATATTTTGTACCACTGGGACAATAAGTACAATGATTATGCAGTGTCAAGACTGCTGGACATTCCCCAGTCAATTCTAATAATAATTCTGGATCATGAAGGTGGAGTAACTTACATTGACTTTGCTCTAAATTCTTAACAGAATTAATATGGGTCTTCATCACTCCATTCATAGGAAAATTGATCAAGGAAGATATGTAAGTTTCCATCCCCCCATTTCCCCTGATATCAACACCAGAACAGTGATATATTGTTTCTTGAGAAATTATGTTTTCATTTATGGTTAACATTATTTTCTCTATTTTCTCCTTTTTAGTTGAAAATCGCTGTAATTAAATCTTGCTTTAAGAAAATTTCCCTTAATTGATGTTGATAAAGTGCCTGATTATATTGTTGTGAATTTATCCTCGCAACTTTTCCCATTTCTCTTCTTTTGGATTCATTTTCTGCTAAAAATTTCAATTGATTAGCCATAGTTTGTACATCTCTAGGAGGAGAAATAAAGCCATTTATGCCATGATTTACCACATCTGCTGCACCACAATTAGAAGTTACAATTACAGGTAATCCACAAGCCATTGCTTCTAGTCCAACCAAACCAAAACCATCTTCTACAGAAGGTAAAACCAAAACCGAAGATTTACCAAAAACTTCAGTAGGATCATCTTGACTAAAATTCCAAAATTCTTGTTTAATATTGGTATGTTTGTTTAATACTTCTGTCATAAATTGTCTTAATGCACGAGTAGAAGCACCACCAACAATCAATAATTCTGAGTTGGGGATATCAGCTTGTAAAAAAGCCTGAACTAAATAAGGCAATCCTTTTCTGGGTTCAATAGTTCCTACATACAGCACTCGAAAAACTTGATCATTTTTCACAGTATGATGAAATCTCTGAGTGTCAACAAAAGGAGTGAGAACCTTAACTTTTTCTGGTGCGAATCCGGCTTGAATAAATGTTTGTTTAGCAACTTCAGATAAAACGATAATTAAATCTGCTTGTTGACATTCTTCAGCAAATCTCTTGAGCATTTGGGGATGCATGGTTGCTACAGTAGGATCAGATAAAAAATCTAATTCTTGCTGAATTTGCTCCTGCATAAAAGGCAGATAATTATTTAAACAATATAACCAAGCTTTTGCACCTTGAGCTTTAGCTGCTTTAAATGCTAAGTTAGTTTGTCCAGCTACTCCCATAATTAAATCACAGGGGTATGATTTTAATTTTTTACTTACCTGTTGATCAAAATATAAGTCACTTAGCAATACAGCCCAATCATTACGACGACGCAAAATGGGGGTACTTAATAATCTTTTACTCCAAGGAGAATTACCTACAGGATATACAGTAAAATCGGTTTTTGGCACTGTTAACCCACTACAAAATACAGTTAAATCTCCTAGTTTATTTAAACCTAATGCAGCATTCTCTAAACAAACACCTTGTCCACCAGTGCCTAAACTTGTATTACAAGTAAGTGTAATTTTCATAATGGATAATTAAAAGTTGAGATTGAGCAAAGAGCATCGAAAATTTTGTAGTAGTCCTGAAGCAGATTTTGATAAATAAAGTCTTTGTGTCAATGAATAGAAAAAAAGATCAAATTTGCTAAATTTTCTCATTAGCAGCAATTTGATACTGCATTTGATGATATTTCCAAAGCTTACCTTTTTGTTCTATAAGTTCCTGATATTGACCTTGTTCTACGATCCTTCCCTGTTCTAAAACTACAACTTTATCGGCTTTAGCAATAGTAGAAAGACGGTGAGCGATCGCAATTACAGTTCTACCCACAGCCAGCTTTTCTAATGAATCCTGAATTAATCTCTCAGATACAGAATCTAAAGCACTTGTAGCTTCATCCAAAATCAAAATTTCTGGATTACGTAATAATGCACGAGCAATAGCAAGTCGCTGTCTTTGTCCACCAGATAACCGTACACCTCTATCTCCCAATTCTGTATCAAACCCTTCTGGCATTTCTAAAATAAATTCTTCTGCATTTGCTAGTCGCGCAGCTTCTCGAATTTTTGCCTCTGTTGCTTCTGGTGTACCGTAAGCGATATTATTCCACACAGAAGTATTGAAAATAAAAGTATCCTGGCTAACAACAGCTATCTTGCGACGTAGAGAATTAATTTCAAATTGCCGCACATCAATTTCATTAACATAAATATAGCCTTCGGTAGGATCATAAAAGCGAGGAATTAAATCGGCAACTGTGGTTTTACCAGCACCAGAAGCACCCACTAACGCTGTCATTTTACCTTTTTCAATTGTTAAAGTAATATCATGCAGCACTTGTTGATTGTGACTATAGCCAAAATTTACAGATACTAAATCAATTGATCTTTTCAAACCTGTAAATTCAATTGTCCCGTTTTCAAAGTACGTTTTATCCTCTCGTTTCAACAAGTTTTTAATATTGTCCGCCGAACCTTGAAGAGTGTTAAGAAAAGCTCTAGTGCCATTAATATCTTGAATGAATGGTACAAGACGAAACAGTACAAAGAAAAATGTCAGCAAAGAACTAACTTGTAAAGTTCCATTCACCACAAAGCTACTAAAAGCTAAAATAATCATACCTATCAGCACAGTAGTAGCTGCACTTTCGGCAATGGGTTTTACTAATGTCCAAATGAGAATAACTTTAGTTGAACTGCTGACTATTTGATTACTAGCTTTATAGTACCGCTGACGTTCTAATTCCTGAGTACCACAAGCATGAACCGTGCGAATACCATTAATAAATTCTATGGCTATTGATGTAAAATTACCATTAGCAACTGAAATACCAAAACTGGATTCTCGCACTCTAGCATTCAGATTTGATAACCCAACAGCCAACAAAGTAAATAACAATATGGCAATTAGCGTCAGTTGCCATGAAAGTAAAAGCATTGTAATGAAGTAGACAACAACTGTCAAACCTCTAGTAAATAAAAATGCTCCCCCGCTAAAACCCTGTCTAATCTTCTCAATTTCTGTGGTAATTGTGTTAACTATTTCCCCAGAACGAGTGGTACTAAAGTAACTCAGAGACAAAGATTGCAACTGTTCAAAAATTTTTTTTCTTAACCTGTCTCCAAGATATAATTGACAAAATTCCGTGTATATTTGAGAGAAATAGTTAAAAGCAGCACGCATCCACGTACTTAATAAAATCAGACAAGATACACGATATAATCTGCTAATTGCTGAGGTATTAACTCCTAATATCCACTGGTCAAACCAATCTATTCCTATTTGAATGGGTGCAGCATTAGGATTAGTTAAATTTTGCAAAAATGACAGTAAGAAGCCAATACTTATACCTTCAAAAGTTGCTGCTAAAAAGGTAAAGACTAAGGCAAGTATAGTCACCTTACGAAAGTGTTTAAACTCTCGTAAAATTAAATGATTGTCCTGCCAGAATTTAGTGGTTTTCAGAAAATAGCGAAGCGGATTAAAAAAATAAGATTTCATTGATATTATCTAGCAGTATTGATCGATAGCTGATTTAGTTGTTCTGCATTTTCTAAACTTAGGTGGACTGCATCTGTTAAAAGCCAACAACGAGAGCCAATCAAACTCATATCCCCACGCAGTACATTGAATAACTTAGGTAAATTATCCAGACCATATTTACGCATTAAAACCCCTAAAAATGAGATGTTATGTTTTTCCCTTGTACAAAACTTGAGCGATTGAAATAGTTTACCCCGCTCACCAATCTGCCACTCATAAGAAAAAATAAATTCTGGGGATTGTAACCACAACAGTATAGTTAATCCCAGCATTAAAGGACTAACCAATAGCAACAAAATTAACGCTAAAAGCCAATCAGTTATTCTTTGGATCACCCTGAATAATTGATGACTTTGTTTTGTGAATTGATTCATAGATGATGGGCTGATATATATTGGTTTTTGAGCTTTTTTACAAGCATTTGCCCAAAATTTTAATGCAGCATTACCTAGTTGTGGATCTATGGTTACTAAATTAACAGGAGAATGTTTTAAACACTCTACTAATAATTGTTCGTTATCTAGAGCAGGTAAATATGGTTGTTGTAAATTCACAGAAGACTTCACCAATAGCTGACCCATACGCCACTGAAGTGTGCAGTATTGTAATTGATAATTTTTTGGGGACAACTGTGATATGGTGCTGTGTTCTTGTAAACTAGGAAAAATTGAAGTTGTCATAGGTATTTGCGTTTGTACAGTAGCCAATTACTGACCTAAAAATATGAGTTAACCTTTGTGCAATTCTGTAGATATGAAGATGTACAGAAAGCAACAAAAACAGTTAAGCAACAGCAATTAAGATAAATGGAGATTTAGGAAACTTGGTATTTCCTCTAGGTATATGTAGAGTGGAATTACCTTTAGGAACGCTCGCTAAATTAATTTAATTGACGCTACTTAATACTGTTGTAGCTATCACAGGAATCCTCGAATTTCAGTCTGGTGAATTGTTGTCCTCAATTTCTAGAATATAATAAAAACGAGAATTAACTAATGATTAAATCAATTCTTTATTGAGTCTTTAAATAGATAGGTTTTTTTCACACATAATGTTAAGCTATGATGAATCAATATTTTTTCGTGTTAAACATCATACATAAATTCTGTAATTTAAAAACTAACTAATTGGATTAGAAATATAATTATAAGTAGCTCAAACTAAAAAAACTCAGATCCATATCCCCGATTTCTTTAAGAAGTCGGGGATCTATACACTTTTTATTTGACGATAATTGCAAAATTATTTTTGGTATTTTGGGAAAAACCCTCAACTCTCAATTCTTGTCTTTTCATGATAAAAAAAGGCAAGGGTAAAAGGATTAACTTCCTTAACCATAACCTTTTTCATATTTACCAAGCCAAATTTTGAGTCGAATATTCACAAAGGTAAGCATTCAGCCATCAGCTATCAGCAAAACTCACAAAAACACAAATTTCAGCCTGTGAATTTATCTACTCAAAGCCTGGTAATCTAGTAAAATTATGATTTTATTAACAACCACTCTACTTACATCTGAAAGCTGTTAGCGTAGCGTGGCATAGCCATTTACTGATTACTGATAGCTGAATACTTACTCACAAAGAAAGTATTGTTGCCACAAAAAGGAACCGTGGAAATCATTGAGCTATTTTTCCACAAATTCTTTTAGCACTAATTGTTGTTGTTTGACATAAGGAACATAAGTGCTATCAGAATTAGATACTCCATTAGCCACAACCCCAATCAGATTTAACTTGCTCAACATTGCTGTAGCTTGGGCTAAATGGTTGCGTGTCACCCTACCAATGCTGGCTACCATAACCACACTCCGACAAGATGAAGCTGTCAGCATTGCATCCACCATACCGATAACTGAAGGAGCATCTATGAGTACCAAATCATAGTTTTCTTCAAATGCTGCCATCAGTTCCATCATGCGTGGAGAACTCAAAAGATGAGCCGGATCTACAGGTATTGGACCAGCAGTTAAAATGTCGATATAGGATGAACCGGAGTATGGAATTCCTATTTGATGAGGAAGGCTAACATCACTGGATAATAGAGTGGACAAACCTTGTTCATTAGGAAGATTCAACTGTTTGTGCAAGCTAGGATCACGTAGGTTAGCATCAATTAAAAGCACCTTTTTATGTAACCTGGCCGCACTCATAGCTAAACCTAAAGTGAAAGCTGACTTACCTTCATCTGGCAATGCTGATGTCACCATCAAAGATTTTAATTCAGAGACATTGTGGAGAAGTTCGATATTTTTATAAATCAAGTCTAGTGATTCCCAACGTGGTGGAGATTGTAAGACTTGAATTGTCCAAGGAGCAAGAACTTCAGGTTTACCAAAAGGCAATTTGATGATTGATTCTTTCGGTTTAGCTGGTGGCAATTTGGGAGTTGTTCCCAACAAAGGTAGAGCAACTTGTTTTTCTAATTCAGCAGTAGTGTGTACAGAATCATCCGATGCTTCTCTAATAAAGGCTGCAACACCCCCTAAAATAAATCCCACTACTGCGCCCAACAAAAGATTTTGTTTGAGATTTGGTCCTAATTGTATGCCTCTTTGTGGTTCTTCCACCACTTCCCAATTAAATCCACCTTTGGCCAGTTCTTGACGTAATTGTTGTTCTGCTCTCAACAGTTGCTCCAATCTTTCCCGACTAAATTCTAATTGAGGAAGTATGCGATTGTAATAAGCCAAGAGAGAGGGAAACCTTTTTAGTTGCGCTCTTAGTTCTTTCTCTTTTTCTGCCAAAGTTTGATCACGGGCGCTTAAAGAAACTATATTGGTTTGAGTTTCTACTAATTCACCTGTGAGGTTAAGGTCAATTTCTCCCAGTTGGCCTTGTTCTAGCAGATTGTCTGCAAAACTGAATGCACTGCTAGACTGTCTCCCTAAAGTTCTACTAACTTCTTTTTGCAAAAGTTCTTTTTGACTGTTCAATTGTTCTTGGAGCTTCTGCACACCGGGAGTATCATCAGTAAAACGTAACCGTTCCTGTGCTAAAGCTAATTCTGTTTTTTGGATTTCGTTGAGTAAGCCTTGATAACGTGTAGACTGACTGAGACGGGAGGAAACCAAGGCATTCTGAGGAGAACGATTCAACTGTTCCTGCAAAGACCTCTGCTTGGCCACAGCTTCTTCATATTGAGAACGAGTTATTTGTCGCTCTTTCTGGATATTATTTAAGGATTCTTCAATTGCTTTGGCCTGCAACTCTGGATTAATTAAATTCTGGTTTCTCCGAAATCGTTGCAAATTGGCTTCCGATGCGTTCACCTCATCATTAGCTTTTCGCAACTGCTCTCTAATAACTTGCAGACCTCTTTTTAAACGTATATCCTGCTGTTGTTTGTTATATTCAACATAAACTTGCCGAATGGCAGTTAGCACTTTTTGCGTTTTTTCTGGATCACCATCACTATAGTCAACTTGAAAAATTTTAGTAGCGATATTATCTTCTGGAGTCTTGATTTGACTGACGACTAAGTATTTTTTAACTTCCTCTGCTGTGATATTTGGATATTCCGACTTGAGTTTATCAACTGCTTTTTGGATTAGTCCAGAACTCCGCATCAAATTCAATTGTGTCGCTGTGTCAATAACAACGTTAGTATCTGTAAACTGACGTTCTACTGGATCTACTCCTTCTTTTTTGCCTTGATAGTTAGGTTCTACTAACAGTTGCATTGTACTTTGGAAGGTGGGCTTGGTCTTTAAAGTTATGATTCCTGCTAAAGCTGTAGAACTCAGAAATACCAAAACAACCCAGGGGAATCTCCTGACAAACACAGCCAGCATTTGTCCATAACCTGGTTCTCGATCTGCTACTGGAGTTATCTGAGGATTTAGACTAGTTTGAACCACTTTTATTATCCTTCTGTGGGAGACGCTATGCTTAGTTTGCTACCCTTTATCAATTGATAATTGACAATTGACAATTGACAGTTTTTTCATTCGCTCCAGAGGTAATTGTCAATTGTCTATTGTTAATTTTCCATTGTTAAAGGGTCAAGCTAACAAGGTAAATATTCAGCCGTCAGTAATCAGTAATCAGCTATTATCTGGGATTTATAAGCATTTTCAGTGAGGAGTTAGGAATTGATTTTGGTGTCAGTCTCCCCTAAAATTCCTGGAAAATTAGCCTGAAAAGCAGTTTTAGCTGACTGCTGACAGCTGAATGCTTACCTAATAAGTTAAATAAATGAGTGATGCACACCAGCAAATTGAACAAGAATATCCTCAACTTTAGAGAAGAATGCTTGTTCTGAAAAATTGTTTACGGCATGATTACGAATATTTTCGTAATTCCAAGATATTCCTCTAGCCTCTAATAATGCGGCTTGTAGAGAATCGGGTGTTTGTCTCTTAAAAAAAACTCCCGTTTTACCAGGTATTTGAGTATCTAATACCCCACCGGCTCCATAGGCAATTACTGGAGTTCCACTAGCATTTGCTTCTACTGGAACTAATCCATAGTCTTCTAAAGCTGCAACAATAATCGACTTAGCACTAGAAAATAAGTCTTTACGTTTGCTATCAGTAACGTGACCTAAAAATTCAATATTGCCTAATGCTTTGGATTTTAACCTTTCTAGTTCGGGTCCGTCACCTGATATTAATAAATTCCACCCTAACCAATTAAAAGCCTCGACTATGATATCAAGACGTTTATAACTTATCATCCGCGCCGATGCCAAGTAGTATTCCTCCTTAGTATCAGAAAAAACAAACTGATTGGTATCAATTGGATAGTTAATCACAATTGCTTGTTTACCGTAAATTTTTTGAATGCGACGGGCAACAACGCTGGAATTAGCAATGTAGAGGTCTGGTTCTTGAGAATATTTCAGGTCTACATTTCTCATCATTGCAAATATTTTTTCAATTAAGGGGGCAAAATAGCGATAGTCTCCATACTCCCTTAAATAAGTTTCTGTATCCCATAGGAAACGAGTGACATTATGACAGAAACAAATGTGCTTTGCCTGTGGTTTTTTACGCACTGCTTTGGCAAAACTTGTACTACTACTGATAATTAAATCGTAGTCTTCTAAATTTAAGGCTCGAAAGGCAGGAAAGTAAAGAGGAGCCATCACACGAAAATACTTGGCAGCACCGGGAATATTTTGTAAGAAAGTTGTTTTAACTAAACGTTCACCCAGATCAATTGTTTTTTGAGGATCATACAAGGATGTGAAAATGTCGGCTTCGGGGTAGCGTTTACAAAGCAATTCAAACACTCGCTCTGCCCCACCGCGCTGGGTTAAGTAATCATGGACTAGAGCTATTTTCATGGATGATGCCTTATATGATAGTGTTGACTATTTGACTAAATTATTGGCTGTTGCATCAGGGTGTACAGATGTTAATAATCTCTATGTTTATAGCAGTATTATGTCTGTACTAAACCCGTCCTTAGGTAGTTACAAGCTGCAACGTCAGTGTACCAAGTGTCTGATAGCTTTGGTTAGTCTAGCTATCGCACTGCTAATTTGATGAATGGCAAAACCCACAAGGTTTGTACATTCAATTACATTACTTAATCAGGCATTTATAGTGTTAGTAATTAGTACAACCAAAGGGATTTGACAATACCATTGGCAAACCACGAAAAATCTACTATATAGATATGTTGATATTTCGCTTTTGGTGTTTTTTCAACTAGGTAGATACTTGTTAATAAAAATTTTAATTTTTCCTATCAAACTGGAAGTTGTAACAGAATACCAGGTCAAGTCTGATTGATTTGCTCGGTTTGAACAAAAATATCGATTTGTTCAAATCTTAGTGATAAAAAATTTTCAGCCCCCAACACAAGGGGGCTAAATCTCAGTTTTGATGTAAGTATTCAGCTATCAGTAATCAGCTATTATTGATGATTTTCTTCTTTTTCACTGACTACTGAATGCTTACGTTTTATGGTTAATTTTTTACTTTATTTGACACCTACTAAAGTTTTCGCAGCAGCAAAATAAGCTGTTTGTTCAGCACGTAATCTGTCACAAAGTCTACCTTCTGGTAGTTCTACATCATCATAAGAAATGACTTGATCTTTCTGAATATCTCGTTTTAAACGACATCCTTCTGCTATCCCCATTGGTAGTAAATTTTCTTGCTGTACAATATCGGAATTTTCACATTGTCCATAGGTCATATAATAACCAATGCCATCTAGTGTTTCTCCCGCTTTTAAATCAATTTTGGCTGTAGCAACTACATCTACCACTGGACCAGCTAGGGGAGCTAATACAGCATCATGAAATAATACTGCACGCGCAACGGAAAGGGGAACTTCAAAATGGCAAAGGTGATAGGGAGTATAGAAACTATAAAGGGGTCCTTCACCTAATTTATAAAGATTCAGATAATGTCTTTGTTTGGGGTCTTCATGGGTAGCAAAAACAAATACTCCAGGACTGGGTTTTGTTCCTACTACATAGTCAACAATACCGCCTAATTCTTTGAGTTGATCTATGTCATACATTTTGGTCATTTCATCAACATGACCTGTGTATTCATAGCCTAACATTCCCCGTTTTGCAACTTTCATGCCTGTGCCGTTAGCAACAATTGCTTGTTCAAAGGAAATTTTTGTACCGTCTGCAAAACTTGTCACCATTGCGGGATTTTGTCCCCAACGTTGAGCAAAACCGGCTTGAGTTGTAGGGTTACGATAGGGGTCTTGTAAACCCTTAATATTGCCACACAATAAGGGTGTTAAACCGATGCTTTTCACAAAGCGGTAGAGGTTCATTTCTACCCCTGGTTGATCACCATCACAAGCTGTTAAAATTACGCCAGCGCGGTCTGCATGAACTTTGAGAATTGGTCCAATTGTTCCATCTAATTCTGCATTCATTAAAATGATATGCTTTTGATGGGCGATCGCTCTCATCACTAAATGAGCAGCATATTCAATTGTTCCTGTGACTTCAATGATTGCATCTATTCCCTCTGCTGCACACAGTAACATTGCATCTTCTGTTACTGCATATCCACCTTGAGCGATCGCATCTTCTAAATCTACTACACTAGAAACAGTTTGAAAATTCTCAATTCCTGCTTCTAAATAAGCTTTTTTCGCTGTATCAATGTGTCGGTTTGCAATCGCAACTAATTCCATTCCGGGAACAGAATTAATAATTTGATTGGCAATTCCCCGACCCATAAAACCAGCGCCAATCATCGCTACTTTTACAGGTTTTCCTAACTCTGCACGGGCTTTTAAAGCTTGATCAAGAATAATCATCTTAAACTCCTATTAAAATAGATTCCAATAAAGGCCAATTGCGATCTTTTTCAGATATTTCTGTTACTTCTAAAGGCCAAGAAATATCTAAAAGTGGATCATCAAACCGCAAACCACGCTCATAACCAGGGGTGTAAAATTCACCCACTTGATAAACAACTTCTGCTCCATCTGTTAAGGCTTGATAGCCATGAGCAAACATTTCTGGTACATATAAAGCGCGGCGATTTTCTGCACTCAGTTCTACACCTATATGCGACAGATAAGTAGGAGATTCAGGACGCATATCAATAATTACGTCATAAATTGCCCCTTGAGTACAACGCACTAATTTTGTTTCCGTTGCGGGTGCAATTTGATAGTGCATCCCCCGCAATGTACCTTTTTTATGATTAAAAGAAAGATTGCATTGGGCAACCGTTGGTTTTAACCCATGTTCAGCAAATTCTTGAGCGCAGAAAGTTCGAGCAAAAAAACCACGATGATCTGGTTTTTCTTCTAAGTCAATAATGAATGCTCCAGGAAGATTTGTTTCTGTAAAAATCATAGTTTTTCAAAAAGGTAATGGGTAATGGGTAATGGGTAATGGGTAATTGGAAAACATAAAATTGATTACCCAATTACCAATCACCAATATAATTTACTAACCTTTTTCCACAGCTTCAGGGATAAATTGCTTATTGGGTTTGATGAAAGTATCATCATGGTATTGACTACAAAGTTCTGGATGTTTTGGTGGGTTAGCAGTGTATACAAAAAATACAGTTGAACGTTCCTCGCTTCTGACAGTACCATGATGTAAAACATTTCTGGGATCTACAAAAATCACAGTTCCCGCTTTTGCTGTACAATATTTCCATTCGTTTTTAGAAATAAAATTTATCATTTGTTGATCATTAATCCCTAAAAAATTAGACTTCCATAAAGCATAATCTACCCGATAATAATTAAAAAATTCTCTAGGACTTTTTGGCAAGGGTATATATTCAAAAGCACCATGTTTTTCAGTCACATCCTGTAAATAGATAATCACTTTCATCATCCGGCGATCTTCTGAATCTTTATGCCACAGTAATGTTTGTGATTGCTGCTCATTAGGAAAATCTTTTCTGACATGAACACCATGAAAAGCTATAGGTAAACCTATATAGTTTTCGATGATATTTTGCAACCGTTTTTCAATGCCCCAGGTAAAAAATTCTGGTAAGTCTGTAACTGTATAAATTTGGGGTAAACTATACCCTGATTTTACACTTCTAGGACTTTTCATGGTTGCTGCATAATAGTTAGCACTCTCTAACATTTGTGCAGTTGATGGTAATCCTAAATCTTCTAAGGAAGTAATGTAAACACCTTCTCTTTTTAGGGTTTGGGCAATTAATTGTTCCCCAGAACATAACACAGGTAAATTGTGCTTATGTTTAGCTAATGCTACTCGATAATTTAACTCAGAGGTGAGCGTATTTATTTTGTTTTTAAGAGTTTCTAACATAGTCATGATACCGAATTATTCTTTCTGCGAACAATTTGACTTGATGTTTGATGATGACATTCAGCAATTTTTACTTCAGGAGCAGCCATAACTTCTACAGCAGAAATACTGACTACAGCTAAAAAAGGAACAACTGTTTGAATAGCAGAAATTGGCCATCTTCTCAAAGCACCCAAGAAGACTTTTAAATTAACTTGTTGAAAGTTCTGTACCATCATTTGGGCATAGAATCGTTTAGAATATCCATTTTCGTGCAGCTTTAAAACCACTTCGGGAATATGTTTATACTGCATTAACAGCGCAGATTTTTCTTCTTTTTGCCAATAACTGACACCAACAATACATTCTAAATAAGTCTCTTTACTAACTATTACTTTGCCATTAGCAGCACAATAACCAGCTAAATATGCTAAAGATATCCAATTATTAATAGCATTTGGCCAAATTTGCAGAGCGCGTTTTACTAAGTTAGTTCTGTAAATTGAGGATGACAAAAAAATAACTGCTCCTACACTTTTAGTAAAACAATATTCAAATATCGTTTTACCATCTCCTGTACCATCTTCATTATCAACATCAAACCAACGATTACCAACTATTGTCGGTGGATGTACTGCTTCACCAGTAATTTTATTTCTGCCAGAAAAATTGAGAAATAATAATGATAATTCTTGATGTTTTTTCAGTTTATCTAGCACATAACCAATTGCTCTATCTTGGATTGGATCATCATCGCCAATTGTCCAAACATATTTAGTTGTTGCAGAAATTAGGCAATACATGATATTTTTCATTACGCCCAAATTCTCAATATGTCTATTAGATTTAAAATTAACATTTTTGATATTTTCTTGCCATTTTTGGATAACTTCCTGAGTGTGATCACTAGAACAATTATCAGAAACAAATATCTCACACTCAGATTCATAACCTTTAATAGCTTGAGATAACCACTCTAGTTGCTTATCTAGTAAATCTGCACGATTATAAGTGGGAATAGCAATAGTCAGTAATTTATTCATAGTGGAATATTTCTCCTAAAATCCTAGTTTATTATTGACAGCACAGATGGGAAATGCTTATAAAATTCCGAACCAAAAATATTGATTCGGAAATTTAAGTTGATTCTTAATAAATGCCTAGTTTATTTAGTAGTCCAGAAAAAATCATGATCAATTTGTTGAGTACGAATTAAATACTCTAATTGCTTTAATCTGGTAAACCCTCTAAACAAAAAAGTATCTTCAGTCATGTCGATTTGCCGGAATAAATCAAATAACTGTTGAGCGCCTCTTTGAGCATTCCAATCACACTTAAATCCTGGTAAAATTGTATTTATTTTCTCAAAAGATACCCGATAACTACGGTTATCTGAACCGTTATCACCGAAGGTTAATTTACAACCAGGAAAAGTATCAGCAATAATTTCGGCGATTTCTTTCACCCGATAATTATTTTGTGTATCTCCCACATTAAAAACTTGATTATGGACAATATCTCTGGGTGCTTCTAACGCACAAACAATGGATTTACAAATATCCAAAGCGTGAACTAATGGCCGCCAAGGTGTACCATCGCTGGTCATTTTAATTTCTTTTGTTGTCCAAGCTAAACCAGACAAATTATTTAAAACAATATCAAATCGCATTCTGGGAGAAGCACCAAAAGCGGTAGCATTTCGCATGAAGGTAGGAGAGAAATCATCATCAGCTAATGGTTTAATATCTCTTTCTACTAATGTTTTACATTCTGCATAAGCTGTTTGGGGATTTACAGGTGATTCTTCGGTTACATCCCCTTCACTAGCTACACCGTAAACGCTGCAAGAAGACATATAAATAAAGCGACGCACTCCCATTGTTTTCGCTAAGTTAGCTAATCTTACAGAACCTAAATGATTAATTTCATAAGTAATATGAGGTGCTAATTGTCCGGTAGGATCGTTAGAAAGTTCCGCCATATGAACAATTGCTTCTACACCTTCTAAATCTTCAGGTGCAATATTACGAATATCTTTGTTGAGGGTTTTAGCTGTGATTTCAGTTCCGTTATATAGCCAACCTACCTTATAAAAACCTGTGTCTACTCCGATAACTTCATGACCTTTTGCTGTTAATAAGGGAGGTAATAAAGAACCTAAATATCCTTCTGTTCCTGTGACTAATATTTTCATGGCTTTTAAATTTTTCCAGGTGTGCAATTATGTTTTTTATGCTGAATTTAGAGCATGAATAATTAACCGCAATTTAATCTAGAAATTAATCTAGAAGTTAATCTAAAATGCGGGTTAATTGAGATGATTTTTCCAAAAATCCTGATCTGGATTTTAAGCAACTAAGCTTTTTAAATGAGCTTGTTCTGGAATTTGGTTAACTACTGCTTTACCAATTTCTAAAGAAGATGTAGCTGCGGGTGAGGGAGCATTGCAAACATGAACAGAGTTTTCACCTTGAATGATTAAAAAATCATCAACTAAAGAACCATTGTTCATTAATGCTTGAGCGCGAACTCCTGCATGGGTAGGGACTAAATCTTCTGCTTGCACTTCGGGAATGAGTTTTTGTAAACTTCTCACAAAAGCAGCTTTACTAAAGGAGCGAATTATTTCTTTAATTCCTTCATCTGCGTGTTTTGCTGCTAGTTTCCAAAAACCAGGATAGGTGATTACTTCTGTAAAGTCTTTTAAGTTAAAGTCGGTTTTTTTGTAACCTTCTCTTTTGAAACTTAAAACTGCATTAGGACCAGCATGAACACTGTTATCAATCATGCGGGTAAAATGCACACCTAAAAAGGGAAATTCTGGGTTAGGAACTGGATAGATGAGAGTTTTGACCAAATAGCGTTTTTCGGGGGTGAGTTCATAATATTCGCCCCGGAAGGGAACGATTTTAGCTTCAGGGTTAGCTTTACCTAATTTTGCAATGCGATCGCTATGTAATCCGGCACAATTAATCACAAATTTTGTTTCAAAACTCCCCTGATTAGTTTCTAATATATGATTTGTACCACTCCGGGAGATTTCCATAACTTTGGTATTGAGGCGTAAATCTCCACCTTGATTGTTTATCAGTTCAGCGTATTTTAAACAAACTTGTTTGTAATTAACAATTCCTGTGGAAAATACCCTAATTGCACCTACACAACTCACATGAGGTTCAATTTCTCGAACTTCTTCAGGACTAATTCTTTTGACTTCTATACCATTTTCTAAACCTCTTTGGTAAAGTTTTTCCAGACCCGGTAATTCTGTATCATCAGTGGCAACAATTACCTTACCACAAATGTCATGATCAATATTATGCTTTTGACAAAATTCTACCATTGAGCGACTACCGTCACGGCAAAATTTCGCTTTGAAACTACCTGGTTTGTAGTAAACTCCTGAATGGATTACACCGCTATTATTACCGGTTTGGTGAAATGCCCATTGGCTTTCTTTTTCTAATACTAAAATTCTCGCATCAGGATAGCGTGAACCTAAAGCCATCGCTGTAGATAGTCCTACTATTCCACCGCCGATAATGGCAAAATCATACATGATTAATTGTTCCCTAATCGAAAATCTACAGTCAGGAGTCAGAATATTTATTTGTCCCAGGAATCCACAAAATCAAGTTTTTTCATCAATGAAATCAATGATCAAAAATGAATCAAAAACTCTAATTTATTTTGCATCCTGTATTATCCTGAATATTTACCCAAAATCCAAAATCTAAAATCTAAAATTCTTATTCCCACACTTTCCAAGGAGCTTGATTATTTTTCCATAGCTCCTCTAAATATTGTTTATCTCTTAAAGTATCCATTGGTTGCCAAAATCCATCATGTTTGAAAGCTGATAATTGTTCCATTTCTGCTAACTTCTCTAATGGTTCTTTCTCCCAAACTGTGGAGTCATCAGCAATAAAATTAATTACTTCTGGTTCAAGAACAAAATAACCACCATTGATCCAAGCACCATCACCTTCTGGTTTTTCTTTAAAACTGGTAATTTTAGTTTGTTCTTGTCCTAAAGAAATTGCTCCAAACCGTCCTGCTGGCTGTACTGCACTCAGTGTAGCTAAACTTTTTTGTTCTTTATGAAATTTGATTAATTCGGTGATATTTATATCGCTGACACCATCACCATAGGTAAAGCAAAAAGTGTCATTACCAATGTGTTCTCTCACTTTTCTTAAACGTCCACCAGTCATGGTATTATCACCTGTATTGACCAAGGTAACACGCCAAGGTTCAGCATATCCAGAATGGATACTCATCTGGTTAAATCTCATGTCAAAAGTTACATCGGACATATGTAAGAAGTAGTTAGCAAAATATTCCTTGATGATGTAACCTTTGTATCCGCAACAAATGATAAAGTCATTAATACCATGAGCCGAGTATATTTTCATGATATGCCAAAGAATTGGCTTACCTCCAATCTCAACCATTGGCTTAGGTCTGATACTGGTTTCTTCACTGAGGCGTGTACCAAGACCCCCAGCCAAAATTACTGCTTTCATGCAATTTACCTCAAAAATTTGCCGATAGGTGATGATTTGAGTTCGGGATGAAGAGAATGTACAGGAAATAGAGAAACAATGAACTTCTGTAAGAATTCAAGATTCATGATTTTGAGCGTTTTAGCCGCAACACATCTAAAATTCTCGTTCTGGAATTTGAATCCTTACGAATTTTTATATTTTTCCCTAGAAAGAATCTAAAATTAATTTAACTGTAAAATGCTGAATAATTATGAAGAACAAGTAAATTTAAAACAATTTATATGTAAAAAAATCATGAATTACAGTAAGAAAAATTTTAGTTTTATACAATCCAAAAAATCAACTAATATAAAATAACTAGCATCAAACATTGCCTACCTCCAGAAGTATGATTTCTTCTTAACAAACAAAAAAATGCTAGTATCACAAAAGTCAGGAGTCTGTAGGGGTTTAGCAGTGCTAATTAGGGTTTGCTGATAGCGTAGCGTGGCGTTAGCCATATAAATCCGAAAACTTTACAGGTAAAGGGTTTTAGCTATTTTGACTTGTACTGAGCGACTTGTACTGAGCCTGTCCTGAGCCTGTCC